>NZ_NPKW01000059.1:0-70139 GCF_002265885.1 Vibrio sp. 03_296 | reverse complement strand
CATGGCACGCAGCGCCACACGAATACCCACATTTTGGTCGTCATTATCACCTTTCAGATCCGCAAGCTCGCTGGCAATCTTAGTTAATGCCACGCCACCACCTGCGACAATCCCTTCTTCAACCGCCGCGCGAGTTGCATGCAGAGCGTCATCCACTACGCTTTCTTCTCTTCTATTTCCACTTCGGTTGCCGCGCCGATCTTAATCACGGCCACGCCACCAGAAAGCTTAGCAATGCGCTGCTGAAGTTTCTCTTTGTCGTAGCTGGAAGTGGTATTTTCGATCTGCTTTTCAATGGTCGCGACACGATCGTGGATAGCACTTTCTTGCGCCGCACGCACAATCGTTGTGGTGTCCTTGGTAATGGTGACTTTCTTCGCACTGCCCAACTGTTCAATTCGTCGCTTTTTCAAGCTCTAGGCCGATCTCTTCAGAAATCACCGTACCAGCGGTGAGCACGGCAAGTGTCTTCCAACATCGCTTTGCGGTTATCACCAAAGCCGGGGGCTTTCACCGCCGCAGCACGTACAATGCCGCGTAGGTTGTTTACCACCAGCGTTGCCAACGCTTCGCCGTCAATATCTTCGGCAATGATCAGCAGTGAACGGGAGGCTTTCGCGACCGACTCCAACACCGGAAGCAGTTCGCGAATGCTGCTGACTTTCTTATCCACCAGCAAGATATAAGGGTTATCGAGCTCGACCGCACCAGAATCTTGGTTGGTGATGAAGTAGGGCGACAAATAGCCACGGTCAAATTGCATCCCCTCGACGACAGAGAGTTCGTTGCTAAGACCTTGGCCCTCTTCCACGGTAATCACACCGTTGCGGCCCACTTTTTCCATCGCCTCAGCAATGATTTCACCGATCGCACGATCGCTGTTGGCAGAGATAGAACCCACTTGTGTGATCGATTCTTTGTCGCTGCATGGCTGGGCCATCGCACGTAACTTCTCGACCGCCGAATCCACCGCTTTGTCGATCCCGCGTTTGAGATCCATAGGGTTCATGCCTGCCGCAACGGCTTTTAACCCTTCGTTGATCAGGGCTTGAGCCAATACCGTCGCCGTGGTGGTGCCATCCCCGGCTTCGTCATTGGCTTTGGACGCCACTTGTTTCACCATTTGCGCGCCCATGTTTTCAAACTTGTCTTTTAATTCAATGGCTTTGGCAACAGAAACGCCGTCTTTAGTGATGGTTGGTGCACCATATGACTTATCCAGCACAACATTGCGACCTTTTGGGCCCAGTGTCACTTTCACTGCATCTGCCAGTAGGTTGACCCCTTTCAGCATCTTTTGACGTGCGTCATTTGCAAATAAAACATCTTTTGCAGCCATGATATTCTCCTCTTTTCACCACAACTAAAATGCATTACTCAACGATGGCTAACACATCAGATTCAGACAGGATCAAATACTCTTTCCCATCCATTTTTTCTGTTTTCACGCCATAGCCGTCATTGAAAATCACCACATCACCGACGTTCACTTCCATCGATGCGCGTTCACCATTTTCAAGACGTTTACCTAGACCAGCGGCGATCACTTTGCCGCGATTGGATTTTTTAACCGATTGTGAGGTTAAAACGATTCCCCCTTCAGATTTGTTTTCCACTTCTTGTCGTTCAACAATCAGCTTGTCATTTAAAGGACGAATGTTCATTGAGATTGCCTCCTACTTAATTCTCAAAAAGATAAAAGACAGGTTGATAAATCAAATTCTGGCGAGAGGCTATCCAGCGCTCTCGCAGAAAAAATAGGGTCAGTTAGAGAGAGTTCAAGGGGGAAATTTGATAAAATTTTTTTTATAAACCAACAAAAGTTGTTTATTAAATCGTGGTGTCCAACGCCCGAATCACACGACACGGATTGCCCGCCGCCACCACATTGGCGGGTACATCTTTGGTGACCACCGAGTAACACATTGTTGCCAATGGCCCACAAAAATATCGCCATAGCAAGAATGAATGGTGAGTCATTGCAACCTCGATCTTCGCTGCTGTCCGAGCCATTTACACTGTAAAACCATCTGGCCGTTCAGCGGCCTTCTTACAACTGACACTTTGATTCCAAAAATGCAAACGAATGAAAATTGACGAATTTTTTGTGTGTTACTTCACGGTAATGTCACGCCAATTTCGTAGTGTGAGGGCTTCTGTCCCCCAACATTTGGCGCAAGCCTAAGGAATAAAAATGAAGAAGAATCTGCTTGCCATTGCGCTGTGCAGTGTGATTGCCGTACCGATGAGTACATGGGCCGCACAAACTACGGTGAAACCTTCGGTAGAATACGCACAGCTGGTCACTCAGCGACAAGTGGTTGATCAACTGCTGCACGATGCTGTGGTGGCATTTAAGTCTCCAGCACGTGTGTCTCATGCGGGTTTCACTGCAAAAATGCCGAGCAACATGGAAATCGTGACCGATCGTTTGCTCGAAGCGTACCAGCTAGAACCGTATCGTACCGATTTGCTGATTTCTGCCGCCAACGCGCAGATCTACAACAAGAATGTCGATAAAGCGATTGAACTGTTTCAACAGGCGCTGGGCGTTGCCCCCGATGATGTCGATTTGCACACCTACCTTGCGGTATGGCAAAAATTCAAGGGCAACGAGCAAGCGTATCAGCAGCATGTCACGGCACTGAACACGCTTAACCCAGGTCGAGCGGTGGATCTGAAACGCCTTCTTTCCACGGTGGATCGCATTCTTCAAACGCCCCTTAAAGAGAAAGCCACACGTCCGTTAGGCAGTGACGGTGCCATTGTGACATTGGGCTATGCCCTCAATCCCGATGGTTCGATGCACGATATTCTCATCGAGCGATTAGAAACCACGCTCGCCATGGCCAAAGCCAATCCAGAAGCGCTGATCATCTTAACTGGTGGTGTGCCACAAAATCACAAAACCGAAGGCAAGTTGATGGCCGATTGGTTGATTGAACGCGGCATTAGCGCGAATCGCATTATTGAAGAAAACTACGCCACCAGCACCGTGGATAATGCCTTGTTCAGCGCCTACGCCTTAGCGCGTCACGGAGTAAAACACGCCACCATCATTAGCTCTGCCAGCCATGTTCGCCGTGGCCAAACTCTGTTTGAAATCGCCACTTGGCAAACCGGCCCGCGCAATATCACGTTTGATACCGTGGCCTACCCGGACAAGCCGCTGAATGAGCTCAAACAAGCCAGCAGTGGTGAGTTACTGGGGATTTACCGCGATGCGCTGCGCACCTTTGGCATGTGGAGCTACCGCTCTTCGCCACTGGAGTTTCGTTAATCTGAAACGCCAATAAACAAAAAGCCAGAATATCGATTCTGGCTTTTTTAAGATGGGAAAATCGCTAGGTTATTCTGCGATGCGCTCTAAACGCGCTAAGTAGAAACCATCAAAGCCTGAGTTAGCTGGGGTGATGTTTTCATCATCGATCAAACGGAAATGTGGGTTCGCCGCTAAGAACGCATCCACCTGACCACGGTTTTCACACGGCATGATGGAGCACGTGGCGTAAACCAACATGCCACCCACTTTCACCATACGGCTGTAACTAGCCAAAATGTGGGCTTGCAGCTCCATCAATACTGGCAAACGCTCTTCGGTGTCACGCCATTTGGCATCTGGGTTACGTTTGAGAACGCCAAGGCCTGAACACGGCACATCGAGCAACACGCGATCCGCCGACAGCTTCAAACGCTTGATGGTCTTGCTGCTGGTGATCAAACGGGTTTCAACGTTATGTGCACCAGCACGGCGCGCACGCTCTTTGAGGTTGTTGAGCTTCCACTCTTCTACATCCATCGCCAGCAAACGGCCTTTACCTGCCATCATCGCGGCCAAGTGTAAAGTTTTGCCCCCTGCGCCCGCACACGCATCGATCACGCGCATGCCCGGTTTTACCTCCAATGCCGCCGCGACTTTTTGCGAGCCTGCATCTTGCTGCTCAAACCAACCATCAGCAAAAGATTGCGTCTTAAATAGGGCCGAGTTTGACGTCACTTCCAGCGCACTTTCCACACCGTCCACCGGCACGGTGCTCACACCTTCTTTGTTCAAACGTTTGGCGAGATCATCACGGTCACACTTGAGTAAGTTAACGCGTAAGTAACGCTTAGCCGGTTTCGCCAGCGCGCTACGCTCTGCTGGCCATTGTTCGCCTAACTCACGCTCACCCAACACATCAAGCCACTCTGGACAACCATCCCAAAGGGCGGGTTGTGCTTTGGCTTCTTCCATTTTTGCTTGGAAAAGATCGTCTTCAATCGCTTCTGCGTAATTGGTTTTTGGCAGCGCTAAGCCGTGGAATTTATGCCAAATGTGAATCAAACGCATGCTCTCGCGGCTGATGTTCGACGCATCGATATCGGCCAAAAAGCAGTATAGGTTGAGGCGGCGCAGCACATCGCCAGTCACCATCGTAATACGAGCTTGCTCTGCGCTGATCAAATTCAACTCAGAGAAGTGGCGAGAATAGGCTCTATCCAGAGGCGAACCTTCGTTCAACACCAAATCAAGAATGCTAAGAACCAGATTGGAAGAGGAAGGCGAAAGAGACGATTTGAGCATAAAAGCATCCAAAGAAGAGAAAAACCGCGACATGATAGGAGTTATTGTCGGGTCTAGCAAGCGAGGCGCACACCATCGCAGCTAACTTGCTGATTTCGCAAGGCACGATGGTTCACAAGATTGTTAAGCAATTCACCACTTGCTCGGGGTGAGCGCAATAAATCGCGCTGAGCTACAAAATCTGTCGAATATCAGAGGAGATGTCACTGATCATCTGCCTTGCGCTCTCATCACGCAGTTGCACCAGAATGATAAACAGCAAATCGGTGATGACGTTTTGTGCGCTGCGTGAAGCAATCGCCGAGCTGCGATGTTCGGTTTCATCGGCAATGGTGTCGAAGGTCATATCGGCAATTTGGCGTAGTCGGCTTTTTTTCGGTGAGCTGAGCGCAATCACTTTCGCTCCCTGCTCTTTGGCCGCTTCGGCCGCCACTAAGATCTCTTTGCGCTCTCCTGAGAACGAGATGGCAATTTGCACATCTTGTTCGCTCAAAGTGCGCGCCACCGCGATCTGCACATGACTGTCTTGCTCGGCCAAGGTGGTGATACCCAATTTAAGCAGCTTATAACTGAGGTCTTTTGCCGTTAGCGCAGAGCCGCCAATGCCGACGATCTGCACGCGCCTTGCCTCACTCAACCACTGCACCGCCTGATGACACGCTTCATAAGAAAGCGCATTGGTGGTTTGAAACATCGCGTCGGTTTTGGCTTTAATCAGCTTTTGTGCAATCACCGCCAGCGGATCATCGGCCAGAATATCGCTGTGCAACGGCGTGGCCTGCATCGCTTGTTTGCGACCAATTTCTTCCGTTAGAGCGAGCTTAAACGCGCTGTAACCTTTAAAGCCAAGTCGCTGAGTAAATTTGACGATGCTCGATTGGCTCACTTGTGCCTGCTCTGCCAACTCTTGGCTGGTTAATTGCGCCGCTTTTTCTGCATTTTCTACAATCCAATCGCCAATCACTCGGCCACTTTGCGACAACTGAGTTCGTCTTGCGACGATTTTATTGATAACAGACACAGTAAAACCTCAAAAAAGTTTAAATAAATTATTCCAAACGAGAAATAAAAACCGAAAACAGCAATCCACTAATTTAAAACGACTTTTCTTCAAATAACGGTCATTATTACCTTTGACTTAGTCCCATTATTCCAGAGTTTATCTGCCTAAAGAATAACCTTAAGTGTGATTTTTATCACCAAAACCGAATATTTTATTCCATAGAATCGCCCTCAGTTCAAAACCTATTATCGAGAAATGTCCACCATGAAAATTGATTTAAGCCGTTTGGTTACAGAAAGCCGCAACCCAGCCAGTGCAGAGATTGATACCCTGTCCACCGTCGAGATGCTCAGAGTCATCAATCAAGAAGATCAGAAAGTCGCACTGGCGGTGGAAGCGGTTTTGCCGCACATCGCCCAAGCGGTGGATGCCATCACACATGCGTTTGCCCACGGTGGCCGTTTGATTTACATGGGCGCAGGTACCTCGGGCCGCTTAGGCATTCTTGATGCCAGTGAGTGCCCACCAACTTACGGCACTCCGGCAGAGCTCGTGGTTGGCCTGATTGCCGGTGGCCACACTGCCATTCTAAAAGCGGTGGAAAATGCCGAAGACAACCGAGAGCTGGCGCAAAACGATCTCAAATCACTCAACCTGACAGCCAACGATGTGGTGGTCGGCATTGCCGCAAGCGGACGCACACCTTATGTGTTGGGCGGTTTGGAATACGCCACCTTAATTGGCGCAACAACGGTATCGATCGCCTGTAATCCGGTTTGCCCAATGGCCGATGCGGCGCAAATCGCCATTTTGCCGGTGGTGGGCCCAGAAGTGGTCACAGGCTCTTCTCGCATGAAAGCAGGCACGGCGCAAAAACTGGTGCTCAATATGCTGACCTCCGGCGCGATGATCCGCAGTGGCAAAGTGTTTGGCAATTTGATGGTGGATGTGGAAGCAACCAACGCCAAGCTGATCCAACGCCAAACCAACATCGTTGTAGAGGCCACTGGCGTGTGCGCAGAAGAAGCAGAAGAAGCGCTCAAAGCATGCGATCGCCACTGCAAGACCGCGATTTTAATGATTCTTTCTGGCCTAGATGCCGAGCAAGCCAAAAACAAATTACAACAGCACAACGGTTTTATCCGCGCTGCGCTGAACGACAAGTAACCATTAAGGTTTCAAGGAGACCGTTATGGCAAAGATAACCCAAACAATGATCTCGCAGCTGCTGGCTGCGGTGGGCGGCAGCAGTAATGTCAGCAAATGTGGCAACTGCATGACCCGACTTCGCTTAACACTGGCCAACAATGGCGTGGCAGATCAGGCTGTGATTAAGCAGATCCCCGGCGTCATGGGCGTGGTGGAAAGCGATGAGCAATTTCAGATCATCCTTGGCCCCGGCAAAGCGCAGCAAGCGGCCGAGCTGATGAACAAGCTGATTGAAAGCGTCATTAATGGCGATGTGCAAGAACAGGCTATTGCCAGCGACGCGAACGATCTCTCCAGCGTTGCCGCTGAGCAGAAAAAGCAAATGAAGAGCAAACAGACCAGCGCGGTGCAACGCTTTTTGAGCAAGTTTGCCACCATTTTCACCCCGCTGATCCCCGGTTTCATTGCCGCGGGTTTGCTGCTTGGTTTTGCTACGCTGCTTGAGCAAATGTTCGTGCTGGAGCAAACCCCAAGCCAGTTTATGCTCGATCTGATCGCCTACATGAAAGTGTTTGGCAAGGGGTTGTTTGCCTTCCTTAGCATCTTGATCGGCTATAACGCGCAGCAAGCCTTTGGTGGCTCTGGCGTGAACGGCGCCATTCTCGCGTCACTCTTTGTGCTGGGCTACAACCCAGATGCCACCTCTGGCATCTACTCAGGCATGAGTGAGTTCTTTGGCTACACCATTGACCCGCGAGGCAACATTATCGGCGTTCTGCTGGCGGCGATCATTGGTGCGCAAGTGGAACGCAAAGTGCGTGAATACATGCCCGATGATCTCGACATGATTCTTACCTCAGTGGTCACGCTGCTGATCATGGGTGTGGTCACGTTTGTGGTGATCATGCCTATCGGTGGAGAGCTGTTCAAAGGCATGTCTTGGCTGTTCTTGAACCTCAACGACAACCCGCTGGGCGCGGCGATTCTTGCTGGTCTGTTTTTGATTTCGGTGGTGTTTGGTATCCATCAAGGCTTTGTGCCTGTTTATTTTGCGCTGATGGAAGCGCAAGGTTTTAACTCACTGTTCCCCATTTTGGCGATGGCGGGCGGCGGCCAAGTGGGGGCTTCACTGGCACTGTATTTCAAAGCGAAGAAAGACGCGCTGCTGCGCACGCAAGTGAAAGGGGCGATCATCCCGGGCATTCTCGGCATTGGTGAGCCACTGATTTACGGCGTCACCCTGCCACGCGTCAAACCGTTTGTGACGGCCTGTATTGGTGGCGCGGCGGGCGGCTTCTTCATCGGTTTGGTTTCCTACCTTGGCTTACCTGTCGGTTTGAATACCGTGTTTGGCCCTTCTGGTATCGTGGCGATCCCACTGATGACATCGCACAGCGGCATCTTCGCTGGCATGGCGGTCTTCGTGGTTGGCCTGCTCATCTCCTACGTGGTCGGCTTCCTCGCCACCTACTTCTTTGGCAGCAAAGACGTCGATTTAAGCTGATTCATTCTTCCCCCTATAGGAATGAACTGGCCGCGCCTTTGAGCACTCAAGGGCGCACTCCTTAACCCAACCCTACAGACACCGCTTTTAGGATTTCGAACCATCGGAAGGGGCGCTGCTGTGTCTGAAAAACGGAAAACTTCCCATCTCATTGAGGTTATTAAAATGAAAAAAACGCTTCTCTCTGTGCTACTTCCTGCGGCATTTATCTCTAACACCGTTTTGGCGGCAGAAATTTATCAAGCAGAGGATGGCTCAACGGTCGATCTCTATTCTCGTTTGGGCTTCAACATCACCAACAAAAACAATACACATGGCGATGGCAAGGGCGAATTTGATGGCCGTATTGGTCTGAGTGGTTCGCAAACCATTAACGAGCATGTGTCGGTGATTGGCATGGCGCAGTATCAAGTTGGCGCAGCAGAATACGCTAACCAAGTGAACGACAAACCGGCTCTGACTGCGCGTTATGTGTGGGCGGGGATTGATGCCAAAGAGTATGGCCGTATCACGGGTGGCCGTGTTTCGTCTGGCTTGATCATGTTTACTGACATTGGCGATGTGTTTGCTTCTTCCGATGTCTCGATGGCGCGCCAAGCCAACAAAGTGGACAAAACCGCCACTCAGGTTTTCCGTCAAGACGGCACACTGCAATACCAAAATCAGTTCGGCAATCTTGACCTTTCTGCCGCTTACATTCTGGGCAACAACACTTCCGAGCTAGATTACGGCTACAACGCCGCGCTGCGTTACACCATCGACATGGGTGACTTTGGCCGCCTAGCGCCAGTGGTGGCCATACAGAAAAACAAAGGTGACGCACGTGAAGGCAACGACACCGATTACACTTTTTGGGGTGTCGGCACGCGTTATTACTTGGGTGATGTGATGCTCGGGGCGCTCTATTCTGAAGATGAACTGCAAGGCTTCTACGCACAAACCAGTACCGATAAAGTGACGGAGCTGACGGCGGTGTATAACCTTAGCGACAAATGGGCGCTGCGCGCGGGTTATCGCTCATTGCAAAACAGCGGCGGCGACGAGCTAGAACTGAACGATGCTACCTTAGAAGTGCAATACAAGTTGACTGCTCGTTCCTCCATTTACACCAGCTATGTGGATCGCAACGGCGAGCGCGGCTACAGCAGCGGCCAAGAAACTTCCTTTGGGGGAGCGCATGCCGATGAAAGCTACTACCACTTCGGCTTACGTTACGAGCTGTAATCACCTTTACCCGCTAGGCTAATTGGCCTAGCGGACTTTTGCTCTAAGTAAGCACTCACATGGGTTTGGTCGGTCGCGCCAAGTAGTATCCTTGGAAATAATCAAACCCAACTTCAATGCATTGGTTTAAGGTTTGCTGATCTTCGATGCCTTCTGCGATGGTTAGCGCGTTAACCGAATGCGCGCAGGCGATGGCACTTTGCATTTGGCTCGCCCCCGCTTGAATAATGCTTTTATCTACTTTGACAAACGCGGGATGAAGGAGACGAACCCGCTCTTTGGTGGAATAGTGGCAGCCAAAATCATCGATTGCGGTTCTGATTTGGTTATTCAATAAGTTTTGCACACCACTAACGGCCAGTCGCTCGCTGCCACCCGCGGTTTCCATGATCTCATAAATCAATTGATTGGGTTCTAAACCATAGTAATTCAGCGCCCCCACAAGGTGATCAATGGCACTTTGATTGTTAGCCAGCTCTTCAAACAGCAGCGGAGAAGTGTTGATAAAGAGGTGTTTGTTGCGATAGTTCGATTTGACAAAGTTTCGCACATGTAAGGTCGAGGCAGCCAAAATAGCAAACGAGAAGCGCTCGAGTTGATCACTCAGTTCGCTGAAAAAGAGTCCTGGATTGATGGAATGCCCTTGTGCATCAAAAATCCTCACCAAACATTCGACACCATAAATGGCCATCGTCTTGTCATAGATGGGTTGGAACGCACTCTCAAACCTAAGCCCGTCGAGATGCAGTGAGTAAAACCCCTCCTCATTGGGATGAATTTTACTCAAAATCGACTCCATAACCTGAAAATATTGCATACTGACGATTGTTAATTATACGTTTATCGATAGTAACAAAAGGATTTTGTCTGGCTATACCAACTTACAAATTCTTACGTCGACAAGACAATTTCTGACTACGCGTCTCAAATATGGGGAAGTTTATATGGGAATGTCGGCCTATTTCTTCCTCGTTATCTCATCGCCATTCGCCGACGATGTTGAACATACACCAGAGAATTCCATCTCTGGTGCTTGAAACTACGCGGAGACTGCTTGCGCTCGCCCTTCAGACATTAGGCAGTCTACACGCTCCACTTGGCCATTCACGATCTTAAAAAACGCATCTTGCGGAAGATCTTGCTGCCATACTTGTTCATAGTCCAAATCAAGCAGCATACCGCGCAGCACAATACCCGTTAAACCATGACTCACGACCACAAAGCGCCCCGTTTCTGGCAGCGTTTCCAACCATTGTGATAAACGTTGTTGTACTTGCTCATAACGTTCACCGTTGGGCGCTTGCAGATACCAATCTGCCTCATCAAGAAGATTCGGCCGTGTCGCTTGCAACTCGGGCAAGGTTTTTTGCTCCCAATCCCCTAACGAGAACTCTTTTAATCGGTCGTCGGCGATGATCTCTTCTACTGCAAAGCCTAGCTGCTGACAAACGATCTCTGCCGTTTGCAACGCTCGGCCCAACGAACTGGAATAGACGTGATATGAGCCTGACTCAAGATGGGCTTGCAATACTCGGCCCACACTCAATGCTTGGCGCTGACCTTTTTCCGTTAATGGTGAATTGCAGTGCCCTTGTAATTTTTGCTCGGCATTAAACAGGGTTTGCCCATGTCGTAAAATAAAAAACTGTCTCAAACGTTGACTCCTTATTCACTGGTCAAACACGTTACCGCAAACTTTTTCCCGCTGCAAAAGCGTGTTTTTGAGTCAAAGTTGACTCTGTTTATACGTTACTTCGTTCCATTTATTTAATCTTTTATTAACGTTTTCAACGAGTAAAATTCATGCCGTCAGATCTATAAATTAGAGTAATAAATCTATTTTCTGAACTGAGCTCATAAAATTTATGAGACAAGTTTCATTTCATAACGCGCAGGGCATATAACACACCGCTCAAATCATTTTACTAATCAATGAGTGTGGTTATGTCTCTTCTTCCTTTCCCTCGTCGCCGTTTGGCTCTGGCTTGTTTACTCGCATCGGTCTCTGGTGCTTCTTTTGCACAAACCCAATGCGATGTTGCCCAATTGCAGCAGTCGCCCGATCTTGCCGCTGCCATCTCCAGCGCAGATTACGCCTGTTACAGTGGTTGGTTTTCTGCCTCAGTTGACACGTTGAACAACATCTACAGCGAAGCGAGCTTAAGCCGCATTCAGGTGGCACTACACCAAGCGGTACAAGCGTATCAAGGCGAAGCCGAGCAAGCGCGCGCCATTGAAAACTTGGGCGAATACGTTCGCGCAGCCTACTACGTTCGTTACAACGCAGGAAACGTGGCAGCCTTTTCCGATCTCTTGGGCCAGCAGTTTGCCCATACCATCAACGCGTTTTTAGCCAACCCTCATGCTCTTGATCAAGGGCGTGAGCAAGTGGGCGCGATGAAGAGCCTCACGCTGATGGTGGACAACATTAAGCAACTGCCGCTGACCATGGACGCCATGATGCTGGCGCTGCAACAGTTTAACCCTGAGACAGCGAAAAATACTCAGTGGGTTGATGGCCTCAACAACCTGTTCCGCTCAATGGCGGGCCATATCGCCAACGATGCGTTTTATCGCTACCTTGCCAGCAACACTCAACACATCGATACGCTGGAAAAATTCGCGAATGACAACGCATGGGCGCTCGATACTGATGCCGATTTTTTGGTGTTTAACGCACTGCGCGAAACGGGCCGCTTGATCGCCAGCCCAAACAAAGCCACTAAACAAAAAGCCGTACAAGTAATGCAACGCGTGATGGCTCGTTATCCATTGGGTAGCGAGCACGATAAGTTGTGGCTCGCAGCAGTGGAAATGCTCAGCTACTTCGCCCCAGAAGCGTTAAACGGTTTGGATTTGCCGCAAGCGAAGCGCGATCTCGCCGCTCGTGTATTGCCTAACCGCCACGAATGCCAAGGCCCAGCGATCATCCGTTCACAAGATCTCACTCCAGCACAAGCCGCCAAAGCGTGTGATGTGTTGGCCGCGAAAGAAGCCGATTTCCACCAAGTGGCCAATACTGGCATGCAGCCAGTAGCGGACGATCACAACCAACGTGTGGAAGTGGCGGTGTTCGCCAACAATGACAGCTATGTCGATTACTCCGCGTTTCTGTTTGGCAACACCACCGACAACGGCGGGCAGTACCTTGAAGGCAACCCGGCCGATGAGAATAACACCGCTCGTTTTGTCGCCTATCGCTACGCCAATGGCGAAGAACTCTCGATTCTGAACCTAGAGCACGAGTACACCCACTACTTGGATGCGCGCTTTAACCAATATGGCTCGTTTAGCGACAACCTCGCTCACGGTCATGTGGTTTGGTGGCTAGAGGGTTTTGCTGAGTACATGCATTACAAACAGGGCTACCAAGCGGCTATTGAACTGATTGCCCAAGGGAAAATGAGCCTCTCGCAAGTGTTTGCCACCAGCTACTCGCACGATACCAATCGCATTTATCGCTGGGGTTATTTGGCGGTGCGCTTCATGTTGGAAAACCACCCTCAAGAGGTTGAGGGGCTATTGGCTTTGTCGCGTTCTGGCCAGTTCGAACAGTGGGCGCAGCAAGTACAAACTCTTGGCCAACAATACGACGGCGAATTTGCTCGCTGGTTAGATGGCTTAGAAGTGACGCCAGAAAAC
Organism: Vibrio sp. 03_296; assembly: GCF_002265885.1. Classification (NCBI taxonomy): domain Bacteria; kingdom Pseudomonadati; phylum Pseudomonadota; class Gammaproteobacteria; order Vibrionales; family Vibrionaceae; genus Vibrio; species Vibrio sp. 03_296. Next base: position 57,053 of record NZ_NPKW01000059.1, on the reverse strand, counting down.
CCAGACACCGACCCAGATACGCCAACAGAACCGAGCAATGGTGTGGCGCAGTTGCAGGCCAATCAGCGCATTACCCTCAGCGGCGAAGCCTACAGTGAGAAGCTGTTCTACGTGGATGTGCCCGCCAATACCACCCACTTTAGCGTGGCCATTGAGGGCGATGGCGATGCGGATCTCTACATGAGTTACAACCAAGTGGCCCACTATTACGATTTTGAAGTGAGCGAATTTGTCGATGGCAGCAATGAGGAAATTCAGTTTGCTGCCGACGCTTCTGGCTACGTGAAACCGGGCCGCTACTATCTGAGCGTCACTGGCCGTGGTAGCTACCAAGCCGTGAACCTAACCGCAACAATAGACACCGCGGCACCCACGCCACCAACCCAAGAGCAAGATGACCTTGCACCTGTCATGCTGCAATCAGGTCAGGCACAGCATTTTACCGTCCACCAGCAGCGCTACGCCGCGGTGTATGTACCAGAGGGCGTGAGCGAAGTGCGCATTTGGTTAAGCGATCTCACCCCTTCGGACAGCCAAGGCAACGTGAACCTGTACGCCAGCCGTGAACATTGGCCAACCCCAGAGCAGCACCAGTTTGCATCTCGCTACGCTGGCAGCAACCAATACCTCGCGATTCCTGTTGAGCAAGCGGGTTATCTGCATTTTTCACTCAACGCGCCACAACAAGGCGATGACGTCGAGATGGTGGTTTACTTCCACTGATCATGAGTTGGAAAGACAAATGAAATACAAACGCCACCGCAAGGTGGCGTTTGAGGTTTTGAAAATTAAAGCGAGAAAAACCTTCATTTTCTCATTTCAAACTGTATTCAATTGACGATATTTGCCTGGCGCTTTAAATGATCAAGGAACATCGGAATCTTTTTCGCCAAGTGCTTTCGGGAAGAATAAAAAGCATACAGTACTAAATCATCAGGCTCATACTCCATTTCTACCACCTCCAAAACGCCTAAATCCAATTCGGATTGGCAAAATTCAACAGGCAGTATCGAAAAACCTAAGCCAGAAACTGCGCCAGTTTTAGCAAGAAGCCCGCTGTTCACTTTGAATGAAGAATGCACTTTTTGAGTAATCCGCTCACCTTTGCCATTGCTGAATACCCACGGTGTACCATTTAACACGGTGAAACTACTGATGCATGGAACGTGTTTTAAATCGGTAATCTGAAAAGGTCTGGGAACGCGCTGCAAGAGTTTTGGGGCGGCGACCACCACACTTGGCCAGCGTTTAATCTCCTGCGCGATCCAACTGCTGTCTGCGAGTTGACCTCGATGAAAACTTAAAACGATATCAAAGCCGTCCAGCAAATCCTCTTTAGGACTGATGCTTGTGTCGCAACACAATGAAATCGAGGGGTGAAAGCGACAAAAATCGACCACTGCTTGGGCTAGAGCCGGTGAATCCGGCATTAGAATTTTTAGCTGCCCCATGACTTCATGAGAATGTTGAGTCACACCCTCAAGAACATCATTCAACTTATCCAACAAAGGTTGTGCACGTAAATAAAGGAGCTCTCCAGCATCTGTTGGAGCGATTCGGCGTGTCGTTCTATCAAATAGCCTTGTATTCAACCGTTCTTCCAACAAAGCAATATGTCGGCTGACATTGGATGTGGGCAAGCATAGAAACTCCGCCGCACGTTTAAAACTATTGCTCTCATAAACACAGAGAAAACTTTTTAACCACTGTTGATCAATCTTGTCCAGCATCACACTTAGTCCCACATTTCGGGATTATCAATCCAATAATCACTACTTTATTACCAGAAATAGGCTCATACAATGTTCTTAGCTAAAGTAATTTGGAATAAGAGTTCCCCATGAGTTGGTTAGAAAAACTGTTAGATAAGAAGAACATCGTTAGTACGCGTAAAGCGTCGGTTCCAGACGGGGTATGGACTCAATGCCCATCTTGCGAACAGGTCTTATACCGTGCGGCACTCACAGAGAACTTAGAGGTGTGCCCTAAATGTAATCACCATATGAGGTTGTCGGCACGTCAACGTTTAGAACGTTTCTTGGATAAGGAGGAGCGAGCTGAACTTGCTAGCGAACTGGAACCAATAGATTTGCTGCATTTCAAAGATCTAAAACGCTACAAGGAACGTCTGACTCTGGCTCAGAAAAGTACCGGAGAAAAAGACGCATTGGTTGTGATGAGAGGAAGAATCATGGGCTTACCAGTGATTGCCTGTGCATTTGAGTTCTCCTTTATGGCTGGTTCAATGGGATCCGTTGTCGGCGCCCGTTTTGTGACAGCCGTTGAAGCGGCTATCGAGGACAATTGTGGATTGGTTTGCTTCTCGGCATGCGGCGGCGCTCGAATGCAAGAGTCGCTAATGGCTTTGATGCAAATGGCCAAAACCAGTGCCGCTTTAAATCAGTTATCAATGGCAAAATTACCTTACATATCGGTATTAACCGATCAAACTTTTGGTGGTGTCTCTGCGAGCTTGGCGATGCTGGGTGACATTAACATTGGTGAGCCCAAAGCAAGGATCGGCTTTGCAGGGCGTCGCGTTATTGAACAAACCGTTCGCGAAATCTTGCCTGAAGGCTTTCAGCAAAGTGAGTTCCTCTTAGAGCACGGCGCACTCGACATGATTGTGGATAGACGCGAGATGCGTAAACGAATTGGTGGGCTATTAGCAAAAATGACAAACACAATACTCTCGACCAACGAGTAGCTTATCTGTTTTCACTAACCTAAGCGGGCAATGGTATGCTCACTGACTGAATCATGCAGATTGTATAGAAGGAATAAGCTAATGCTCTATATTCGGAGTGCTATATACACATTGGGCTTGGTGGCTTTTTCTGCCAATGCGTTTGAGGGAGAGGGCTTTCAACACAAGGATTGGTATCTCGCTTGTGATAATACAGGCACCTGCCGAGCGGCTGGCTATTCAGATACTGACAGCCTTAATCCTGTTGCTGTGATGTTTACCCGTGAAGCTGGCCCTGCAACGCCGGTAACAGCCAAAGTGTATCTGGGGGACGAATCTGATTTCGATCCTTGGCCTGAGCAAATAAATCTGTATATCGATTCTCGGGATTTGGGGCCGATAAAGCATGACATCCTAACATCTATGCAAGTTCAGGCTCTTCTAGCTGTGGTAACCAAAGATTCACTGATAGAAATTGGCGATGGTAAATCCAATTGGGTACTGTCTGGCAATGGTGCCAGTGCGGTGTTTCGAAGGATGGATGAATATCAGGGTCGTCAGAACACTCCATTTGCGATTGTCGCAAAAGGCCAGAGCGCTGAGTCCAAAGTGATTCCTGCAGCGGATCTCCCCACTCTGGTGAATGTTGGCGGCGATGCAACAATGAAATCGCTTGAACCAGAATCTGCCCAATATGCCAAATTGTTACCACAACTTCGTGCGACCTATCAGAATGAGGGAGACAGCACTGAGTGCGACAGGCTGTTTGACGAGTCGCCTTCAATCTCCATTGCAAAGTTTAATAACGGTCAATCATTGATTGAAGCGTCTTGTTGGATGGCAGCTTATAACTATGGTTCAAGCTACTGGTTATTGGATGAAGGCGAATCTGCTCTTCCCAAACTCCTTAACATCTCCGGCAATGACTATTCTGATGGCATCGTTTCTTCGGCTCACAAAGGCCGAGGATTGGGGGATTGCTGGAGCTTTGAAAGCTGGGTGTTTGATGGCAAAACAATGGTTCGTTCTAACGACAGTACTACCGGTTTATGCCGTGGCATTGCCGCAGGAGGCATTGACCCAATGCCTATCTGGGTGAGCGAAGTAGTTGTCGCAAAAGATTTGAATCAATAATAATGCTGAAGGCAACCTTTACGGCACTGACAACTTTATTACTTCAAATCTTCAGATAGTTGATAATTTGACATGCTCTCCAACTCATCACTGTCCGGAACCTTAATAGTTGGCACTTCGTCACTCAGAAATGCCCCAAAATGAGTTGAAAGCGGTATCAGAATAGAGGAAAGCGTTCTAAATGGGTTGTACCAAAACTAATGGAAGTCCCTACCTAACCTCAATGATTTAGCGAGAGCTGTTCATATGTTACCTGAACATTCAATTTACGCTATACAAGCTTTTTATTGTCTCCCTTAACCATACGATTTTAGGATTCTGATTATTGCGCTTATGCCAGATCATAGTAAATGGAATCAGTAGCTTATGCTGATATTCTTGCGAAATTGGAATGGGTAGCGATACCAAGTTAGGGTGCAGTTGTTCACAATATCGCTGACAATACTTGGGTGCCGTGGTTAACATTAGATGGCTGGGCTTCTCTGCTACAAACAGCGCCTGTTCGAAGCTTGCCATCGTTAGGCTAACATTGCGCGTATGTCCCTGCTCAGCCAAAATCTCATCCAACGCCCAGCTGTCGTTCTTCTCCCATGTAACATTGATATGGGCGTAGCTTAAGAAGGTCTCCAAGTTCCATTCCTGATCAATCGCTGGGTGGTCTTTTCGGATATACACCATAGGCAGGTCGGAAAATAGAACTTCAAAATTGATGAAATATGGCAGCAGCTCTAGCGACTCCTTAGAGCGAGGGTGGCTCTCTCGCCCCGTAAAACCGATATCCACTTCACCGCGCGTAATCGCGTCTAATGAATCGTAATCCCAATTGTGGTACTTCACTTTAGAATCGGGATACGTGTCATGAATTCGTTTAGTCAGCTCATCCACCATAATGAGTGACAATGGAGACTCGACGCCAAGGTGAAACTTCACACCACTCGGCGCATCATCACCTCGTCGTGATGCAATCTGATTACCGATTTGCATCCAGTCTGACAAGCTTTCTTGCATGCTCGTCGCAAGTGTTGTTGGTTTAAGTCCCAGCGGCGTGTTCACAAATAAAGGGTCGTCAAACCAATCACGTAATTTAGCCAGTGACTTACTCACCGATGAGGGGGTTACATTCAGCTTTTTCGCCGTTTTCGTGACACTCTGCTCTTGCAAGAGCAACTGCAGAGTGAGCAATAAATTGAGATCAAGTCGGGCAAGAGATTTCTTCATGGCTTTCACTAACATTATGATATGGAAACAATACTATTAGAGAGAGGCCAATTACGCCACTCGCGACCAAGGCAATGATTAATATCATCACTGCCGAGAGTCCTAAAAGTGCCATCAACCAGATAAATATTGCCGAACACGATACCTGAGCAATACCAAGCATGGAGCTTGCTAACCCAGCCTTGCGAGAGAACAAACTGAGTGCTTGACTCATTGCCACACCAAACCCCATTGAAAAGCCCATGCTGATTAAGGCGAACCCAGCCATATAGAGTGTCGAGTTATCGCCATTCAAGTGAGCCGCAAGAATGACGATAACCGACAGCAAAATGGTTACCTGAGCTGCAAACATTAATGTCGTTTGTTTGAAGTAAGAGAGGGCCACAGGCGCTAAAAATGACGTTACCATACCCACCATGGCAAGCAGTGCCATAGCCGTAGAATACTCAACTCTTGTAAGGCCAAGAATATCCATAACAATCATCGGTGAGGTATTCACATAAGAAAGAATCGCAGTCACACCCAAGGATGTGTAAACAACGCGCGAGATAAAGAAACGATTAAACAGTGAATCATTTGAACCGTCATTCGCAGTGATAAAGTGACGCTCATTTTTAGGTAAGGTTTCCTTCAATACACAGCAAGCTATCAAACCTATTGCTACCCCCATCAGTGCCATGGCAGTGAACAGCACAGGCCATGGAAACTTAATCATGATCAGATTACCGATAACAGGTGCTAGCACGGGAATAGAACAAGTTATGCCATTAAGCATTGAAAGCACTTTAGCCCGCATTTGGTCATCTAAGGTATCACGCAAAATAGCGAAGGCTACAACGTAGCAACATGCCGCTCCAACGCCTTGGAAGAAACGCATAACTAGGAAGCTATCACTGGTTTCCGCTGAACCTGCCAACGTCGAAGCAAGCGAGAAGATCACTGCCCCACACATGGCGACAGGTTTACGGCCAAAACGGTCAGCAGCTCGTCCTACAAACACCATAGTAGAAGCCATACCCGCAAGATAAACAGAGAAGGCGATATGAAGTTGGGATTCACTTGCAGAAAGATCGTTGGCAATTTGTGGCAAGGCAACCAAATAGAGATCGATGGCAGTGGGATAGAGCAGCACAAAGGCAAAGCTGCATAGCAGATATCGGGATACATTAGCCGCTGGTTTCATGGTGGTCTCGTAAGTGGTTGGTCTTATGAGGATAATATGAGACATCACTGAACTTGGCGCGCTACCTTTATGACAACAGGTATTTCCATTTACTACATTAGTAAATGAAATGTATGGGTATGTCAGGGGTTAACGTCGGTAAGGCCCCTGTTTTTCATACATGCTTGATTTTTCCTGGAGCTACTGCGTCTTTGCTAAATTCAACCTAATACGGCGGTTACTAAACACTTTTGTTCACGGATGATTCTGAGCACCCTGAACGACTGCGTGATCGATGGCTATCAGGGTGGAACAGTTTCAGTTTATAGCCAGACTTTATGTTGACCAATAATATCGAAGAGGAGGTCAACATGAGAAAGTTATCTTCGGGAAAATGCAGCGGCATTAAACGACCATTCAAGTTGGAAGAAATATGGCGAATTAGAACTAGGCTAGAGCTTGAAAGCGACCTAATGCAGCTTGCACTATTGAACTTAGCCATTGATAGCAAATTAAGGGCAAGTGATTTACTAAGGCTGCATGTATATGATGTTTCTTCGCAAGGTGTAATCTATGAAAGGGTTCAATGCATCCAGCAAAAAACTGGAACCGACGTCCACTACGAGATTACCCCGAGAACACAACAAAGTATTAGCCGATGGATCTACTCGGCATCCTTAGAGGCAAGCAGTTTTTTGTTTCCAAGTGGTCGCCGAAAAGGACAACCTATCAGCTACTCATTCTATCGATCGATTATCAGGAACTGGGCAGTAAAACTTGGATTGAATGCGGACTACTATGGCACTCATTCCATGCGCCGTACTAAAGCAACCTTGATCTATGCCAAAACAAAAAACATCAGAGCGGTACAGATTTTACTGGAGCACTCGAAGCTAGATAACACTATTCGTTACCTTGGAGTGGAACTGGAAGACGCTCTGAGGCTCTCAGAGCAAACAGACTGCTGAGGCTTGCTGATACAGGCTTTTCTCCTGAAAAGCCTGTGCCCCATTCCTTGCCAGTAACCCTCTACCTCACAAATAGACCTACTTCTTCTAATCAGCATAGTGTCTATGAAAGTGGGGGCTTACCAACTTAGCTAACTCGTTCGAATAGGCCGTCTTATTTCCATTTTTTAACCTACCGAAGAAACGTGTTCTCTGTTAGAGTCACCGTCAATTACGCTATTGAATAAAAACACCCACAGATCGCATGTCATTGATGGATTTTTATTCACCCTTAGAACTCATTTTAGGAATCCCTAGTGACTAACAACGAAATTTTACGTCGTATCCAACACGCGTTAAACCTTAAAAACGCACAGATAATGAAAGCTTTCGAGCAGGCCGAAGTCACTGTGGCTCACGATAAAGTGGCAAACTGGTTAAAAGATGAAAGCGACAAATCTTGCGTTAAGATGAAGGATCAAGAGTTAGCGGTATTCTTAAATGGCTTTATTAACCTCAAGCGAGGAAAAAAAGACGGCGAGCAACCTAAGCCAGAAGTCACGTTGACCAACAACATGATTCTCATGAAGCTGCGCATTGCGCTAGACATGAAAGCAGAAGATGTGTTGGACGTATTAGAAGTGGTTGGTATTAGTTTAAGTAAATACGAAATTGGTGCGTATTTCCGCAAGCCAAACAACAAAAACTACAAACAGTGTGAAGACCAACTGCTGCGCGACTTCTTAAATGGTGTGCAGTTTACCAATCGTCCCGATTCTGAAGAGTTTACTGGGTAATTTTTATCTCGAATCGAACGTGGTAATTGATTAAAAAAGCGAGAACCTTTTTATGGCTACTCGCTTTTATCATGCTAAAGACCAATATTAGAGCTTCACAATCACGTCTACTCTTTGTCTTTCTTCAGACCACGCTGAAATCTGGTCGGCTTTTAGAATCAAGACACACACCGCCCCCTATGACCCTACCAAGATAAACCTAAGCTATAACCTTAGCCAGTTAGGAGCCACTATTCTGGTCAAGATGTTCCAGGCAATCCGAAGGGCTTTGGAAATACCATATTCAACATCTAAGGCCGCTCACCACTATCTAAGTTTAGGTGTAAGTCAGTGACGATAAAGTTGAAGCCATCGATTGACTGGAGCATCTCCGCATTTTTCAGGTGAAACGGAAAACGACTTATTGGTAAAGGGGTTATATTTGTATCAATCCCCCACCGTTCTATTATTGACCATGACTCAACAAGTGTTGGAGTCAGCACTATTTCGTCTTGACCTTCTTCCATGCCAAAGTCTTTTCTATACCCTTCTTTTTGTATCTCAGTCAAATAGGGGTGGAGTTGAAGCTGCATAGGAATTATGGAGTTCCACTTTGCATCGTTTTCCACTGAGGCAAGTGCATCCTCAGTTGTTTCAGTTACCGTGATAATTCGAGAAAAATGAAAACTTTTATAGATAACTTTTGTTTCATCGGATAAGTCTAATGCTCTGAAGATCCAGTTAAGTCCATCATAGTATGCACCTACGGGTTCAAGTTTTCTTAGCTTGCGTTTGTCGCTGTTTGCTGAGACATAACTACATTGAACGCGTTTTTTTCTACTTATAGCTCTTGTAATTATGCTTACATTTTCTTGTGATAGATCTGCGGTATAACAAGCTCTCTTGTAGTTTCTTGGGTGATTCTCATTTAGTTTGTTGCGACAGAAGCCTTCGAAAATCATATCTAAAGCATTGTGCGCTTTTATTTTGACTAAAGGAGAGTATCTTTCTACATCAATGGTGTTTGCTCTTGTAGGTAGTAGATTTTTTCCATCTGTTACCTCTTTGTATAGGGCGATGTCTTTTGATGCGATCGTATCTGAGACACCAAACTCTCGTGCTATGTCTCCACGATAAATGACCCCTTCATATCGTACTTTGAAGTCAATGAAGGCTAATCTTTCAGCCTTAGCATGGCTGCCTACTTTCTCGTGATTTGAAAGTGAATTGATAGTATTCATGGTATTTAAAGGCATTGCTTGAATGTGCCTTAATTCTAACGTCTTATTAGAAAAATCGAAATATTAATTTGTCATTGTAGTGAAATAAGTTCACTTAAGACCTTTCGTTAAGTGATCAAAGTTGATTTTAATTTAAAACTTAGTTGACATCATTAGTTCTGTTTGGTTACCATGATAGTCATATGGAGGAAGCTTACTTTCTCTTAGGTACAAAAAAACCCGAGCTTTCGCTCAGGTTGATTGTCCCAACAAGAAAAGCATTAGCAAAGCTAATGAGATTATGTTGAGGAGTCTCGTCTCGATAGAATCGATACAAAACGGTTGTGGTGACTGAAATTGTAACCTTTCTATTGCTTTTCTTCAAATTGAAATTGAGATTCTCCTCCCATTTTCGCTGGAGGACTAGCTATGTCTAGACCAAAAATCGTTGATGTGTGCGCGTATGTGCGTCGCCGTTTCGGCCGACTAGAACAAGTCTGCAAACATAAACGCTCTCTACCACGTTAATTTGATAATTCAGGCGGGTGTTCCCCGCCCTAAAGAAAGGTAATTTATTATGGTTCATGATAAACCAACGAACATCATTGTTAATGGTCGCCCGAAGAAAGTTGAAGGTGACACTATTTCTTACACAGAAGTTGTTGAACTTGCATACCCCGGAGAATCCAACTTGGGGATTGTTTTTACAGTGACATATATGGGACCTCAAATGCCTGATGGCACTTTGACTGAAGGTCAGTCTGTGGCAATCAGAAATGGGGTGAAGTTCAATGTCAACAAAACGAACCGATCATAACCCATCTATTCTTCGTTTAATTGATGAAGGTTACGATGTGGAAATTGTGAACCAGCATTTGCTGGTTCATTCCATCCCTTATTTAAATTCAGAAGGCGTCGTTGAGCTCGGAGTGCTTGCCTGTCCCTATGCAGGTATAGGGGAACAAGATACTGTCCCTACAGACCACACTATGTGGTTTCAGGCTAATAAGCCTTTTATGAGTTCAGGGCAGGAAATGATACAGGTGGTCAATCATTCGAGACCTCAACAACTGTTTCAGGGTTTTACTGCTCAGCATTATCTTTCCAATAAGCCTAACAACCAGCCCTTTACCAACTTTTATGACAAGGTAGTTCACTATCATACTTTGTTTGTTAGCCAGGCAAGAACAGTTGATCCCAATGCTGATGCCAGAACCGGGTGTATCCACCGTGAACGTGACTGTAAATCTGTGTTTCAGTATCCGGATACGGCTTCGTCCCGTGTTGGGATTACGGCATTGAGTCAAAAGTTCCAGGGTGACAAAGTTGCGATTGTCGGGCTTGGGGGAACCGGAAGCTACATATTGGATCAGTTGGCCAAAACGCCAGTGAGTTCCATTCTGCTATGTGACGGGGATATTCTGGAACCTCATAACGCTTTCCGCTCGCCAGGAGCAATAGCGTTTGAGGTGCTGGAGAAGAAACCGAAAAAAGTTGAGTACTATCAGGATTTGTATTCACAAATGCACAAGAACATCCAGATCGTTGATGAGTTCATTACTGCTGAAAACGTATCGATACTGAAGGATTGTGATTTTGTTTTTCTCTCTATTGATAGTGGTAGCGCCAGAAAACTTTTGACTGATTACCTTGTAGAAACAGGTATACCTCTCATTGATGTTGGGCTGGGAATAGAGCGCATTGAACTGGATTACGGGGATGCCATATTACGAGGCAGTTGTCGGGTAACGTTAGCTACCCCGGAAAAACATGATCATTTATCTAAATATCTGGTTTTTGCAGATGATGACCCGGACGAGGCTATTTATAAGAGCAATATTCAGGTTGCTGATATGAATGGAATAAACGCTATGCTGGCTGTTGGGTTATGGAAGCAATACAAGTCTTTCTATCAAGGAGAATGTGACTACCCTCATAACATGGTTTATACCCAACCCTTCCAATCCATTTCTCGGAGTGAGGAGCAATGCGAGTAAGACAGATTACGCCAGTTTTTGTTGCCTTCATTCCTGAACAGATAGAAAGCGGAAAGCTTTATATTAGTGATGAATATGAGATAGCAATTCACAAATGCTGCTGTGGCTGTGGTGAAGAGGTGGTAACACCTCTTTCACCAGTCGACTGGCAATATACCATGACATCAAATGGCATTTCTCTATTTCCATCTGTAGGAAACTGGAAGTACAAGTGTCAGTCTCACTATTTCATCCGTGAAAATGGCGTCTTGTGGGCGAAAGGAATTTCATCGGCTCAAATCAAAAAGGTGGAACAACAGGATATTGCTGATAAGCAAAGGTTTATCCAGCAACGTAATGAACAACGAGAACCTTTCGCTTTTGTCAGCTTTGTCGTGACGTTATGGAACCGTGTGAAGCGCTTATTGGGAATCAGATCGTAATTTATGTATTTATCCCAGATTAGATTGATAGGTTATGAGCTTCATCATTCTCCATCAGTAACAACATCATGACCATCAAGTTTATAGGTGGTCATTTTTCTACCGAGATCATACTGTATTGGGGAAGAGCAATGTTTCAGAAAGCGTATTTATAGGTATCAAAACCTAAATAGGTTAACTAGGGAGCAGTTAAGGTATTTCTTATATAGATAGCGTCCTATAAATGGTTCGATGTTCTGAGTATTGCTACAAGCGTTTAAGGTTCCAAGGTACTTATTCTAATCCTGAATGTTTTTTTAGTTCAATAGCACTAAAGCGCGTCTGTCCAAAAACGAGTTAGAGCATCTATCTCTAACTCGCTCGCACATCGCTACACTGCGACGTCCTCTTCTTCTAAGGTTGAGGAGACTTTGATTTCGTATTGGTTGAAGCTAAAGATGCTGCCGCCGTGGGTGCGCTTGGTGATCACTTGTTCATCGCCAAATTGGACGGTCACGCGGGTGAAGACTTTTTCCGTCGCTTCTACAGTGTTGAGCTCCAGTAAGGCGTTGAACTCGGCATCGAGGGTTTCTAGCTGGCCTTTAACGGCTTCCAGCTGGGCGTTATTTTCCGCTTTCATTTGCGCGATGGCTTCTTCCATGCCTTCTTCGCGCTGCGATTTCGGCGTTTTCTTAAATTCGAGCTCACGACGGATGACATCCATCGTCTCTTCTTGGGCAAGCTTGTATTGCTCTTTCAGGGAGGCAATTTTGTCTTTGTAGGCACTGAAACGGGCGAAGGCTTCCACTTTGGTGGCGGTATCCCCCTCCACTCCCAGTTGAACACAACGCACTTTGCCGCCCACCTTAGCGACGCCACCGCTTAAGGTGCCGTTACGATCATTGGCGTCGATCACCAGCAAATCGTGTCCACAGCGAATCTCGTTGTTAAAAGAGTGCACCGCAAGTTCAATGTTACCGCCCGCTTGTAGCTCGCTGTATTGGGCGTAGTTAGCAACAATTTTGCCTTTGGTTTTGACCGAGCAACTGCGTGGCTCACCATCGCTAACCGTATGGCCAATGATGCCTTTGCCCACTTCAATGTCGCCTTGGGCTTGAACATCGGCCGATTCGATAAACCCGCCCACGGTAATAGAGCCTGTCGCACGCACCATCATGCCGGCTTCGATATCACCAGATATCACCACATTGCCTTTGAACTTCACATGCCCCGTGCCCACGCCAACGTTGTTCAAACAGAGTGCACTGTCCACTTCGATGGTTTTTTCTTTGATGAGCGGCATGCCCGATTGGCTAGCAATGAGAAGATTTGGATCGTAGGAAGCGATTTCCGTACCTTTGCCGGGCTTGAGCAGAGCATCTTTGCCAGCTTGAGGTGGAATGATTTTGCCTTGAACGGTAAAGCCTGGAGTGCCTTTGGTTGCAGGTTCACGGCGCATCACTTCATCACCTTTATCAACGGTGATGGTGGCCCCGAGGTTACGCATATCGATTTTGGCGTTCGCGGATTTGCCTTTTTCCGGCTTCAACACACGTTTGGTAATGTCTTCCACCAGAGGCACAAACTGAGCATCTTTACCTTTGATTGGCTGTTTGCCCTGCGCCACCGGTTGGACAAACTCTTCGCCGGCTTTGAGTTGATTACTCACCACCAGCACTTTTTTCAGCGCCAACTTGTTGATGCCTTTGGTAACGCGAGCTTGAGCCAAGGCATGAACAATTTCACTACCGCGCAATCCACGGCCACCATAGGCGCCGGTGACTTTCATGCTGGCAAGCATGTCGTTGTCAGTCAGCTCAATGTTTAGTTGAGCATTGAGTCGCTTGGCGATGACGATGCCATCATACGCTTCGGCCTTACGCTCACGCGCGCAGTTGAGAAAACGAACGACTTCTGCGTCATCAAGATAAAGCTCTGCGCCTTCCATCTCAGCGATGACGGCATCCAATTCTTTTCTGACGAGCTCACTTCCCAAATCGGCCTCAGGCAATTTGGCGGTAATTTCAGTCTTCTTTTCGTTCCATGAAAGGCAGAGTTTCCACATATAGACGGTCGCTTACTACAACTAAAATAAAAATTCTTGAACCAGTCTAACTAATTAACGATCCGGTGAAAATCGGCAAAAGAGAATAATCGGGCTCACATCACTAAAGCAAAAACCCCCCTTATTCACGCCAATTTTGTGACGAGCTGACGCATTTCCGACATCTCTTTTTACACTGTAAATCGGATGCCTTGCCGTCAACGCATCACCGTGATCTCGGTCTACAACTGGTAGGTTGCGGTCACACACTTCCCGCCATTACTGTAAACGACTGATTCACAAAGCTCATTAAGCAGAATTCGTCCACGCCCATGCAGTTGACTTTCTTGCACTTGTTGCACCGGGTTACTGTAATCAAACCCTACTCCGTTATGCTCTATTATTATAGCTAGCAAAGTGCGTTCCGGCTGGTAGTCAAATTGGATGGAGAGGTAAGCGTCTTGACTGAGTTGTTCGAGTTTTTCTTCTCGCGCTTGGTAGTAAACAAAGAATCCGTCGGCATCTTCTTTGAGCTTCGAATCGAGCTCAAGTAAACCGTGATCGATGGCATTCGCCAATAGCTCAGAAAGCACCGAACAGATGAGATCCAGATGAGGTCCGCCACTCACTACGCCTTTAAGGATGGCGCGTAAATCGGGCAGCAGATGATGAGAAGCGATTTGCGGTTTGTTCAGCGTTAAGCCGCTCTTTAGTGGCAGTTGCGATAAGAGTTGTGGATCGCAACGTGTCTGCTCACTTTCTGGCGACGCCGAAACAATGGGGCATTTCAGCGTCAGTATTGATAAATCATCGTGACGCTGACGACACGAAAACGCCGCCACCGCCTTTTGCAACGCTTTAATGATGTCGTAAGGATGCTGCTCGATCACACGCAGCAAGCGCGTTTCACCAAACTGCTCGCCCTCTTCGTTTGGCGATTCGGTGACGCCATCGGTGTAAGTGATGATCGATTGTCCTTCCAGTAACTCAAAGCTGATCACGCTGGCATCAAACTCTCGTTCTTCTAACACGCCTAATGGCATATGCGTGGAGGTTAGGCGCTCTGCCACTGAGCCGTCGTGATTAAGCAAAAAGGCATCTGGCAAGCCACCACCCCACCAGCGAATGTGACGTCCGTTACCACTGATTTCAAACAAGCTGGCCGCGAGCATCATCCCCATCGGGAGAAAACGCACCAGCGCACTGTTGATTTCACTGACAATCTCGCCCAGCGCCATCCCTTTTGCCGCCATGGAGTTAAACGCTCGCGTCGCAGGAATGGCCGAAATCGCCGCAGGCAAGCCGTGCCCGGTTGCGTCGGCAATCATGGCGTATATGCCGCCGTGCGGTCTGCGCGCCAAGATGATCAAATCGCCATTAAACACGGTTGAGGGCGAGGAGAAATAGTCGACGCCCGAGACGACATCGAGGCAGCCATCCATCTCTTGTTTGAGGTTGGCAAAAATGCTTTCTGCGATGGTGTAATCGTAACGGACTTGTTCATGAAAATGGCTCAGTTCTGAGCGCTGTTTCGCCACTTCGTTATACATTTTGGCGATGCGCACATGCGCCTGAACTTTGGCCAGTAACACATTGCGCTGCACGGGTTTGGGAATGAAGTCATCGCCAAAGGTTAGGCACTTACCGAAGGATTCTTGATCGTCGAGCGCGGTGAGGAAGATGATGGCGATATGCCGATTGGGAAAAGCTTCACGGATGATTTGCGCGGTCTGAAACCCATCCAGTTCCGGCATCATCACGTCGAGCACGATCACATCAGGCAGCTCGTTGACCTCTTGCAGCGCTGAAATCACATTCAAGCCACTGTTGAAAGTGCTGATCCGGGCATCGAGATCGCTCAGCATCATCTTACACACTTCGATATTGCTCGGATGATCATCGACGATGTAAATCTTCATACCCGCTCCGCCTGTTACTCGATGTGGAATTTTTTATCGAAACGACTGATCAACAAAATTTTGCGCACTTGCGGTAAGGTGTTGATGATCTTAATTCGCCCATCGGCACTGTTGAGATGTTTTTGCATGTTGAGCAACATGCCAAGCCCCGCACTATCAATGTAGTCTACTTTGCGTAAATCGATAATAAACTGGCTATTGAGGTGCTCGGTGTAAGCGTTTCTAAACTCTTGCACCAAGTTAAATCCAAAGGCCCCTTCTATTGCTAAGGTCACCGTATTGCTTGTTTTATCAACTTCTTTCATCACTGACATCTTGCCTTCCCCTAGCTGAGCCGTTGTTGACGGTAAGCCCTCAAAAGAGCTCTACCTCGCCTTCATCAATACTGACTTGATTCGCTGCCCCTTCGCCACGCCCTTGTTCTTGTCGTTCCAATGACTCAACCTGTTGGATCAGATCATCGCTGCTGATTTGGCTGGCGGCATGTTGTTTGATCAATTGCTGAAGCGCTTCAACGTTCTGCATAGTGTGAGAGGCAAAGTCCCCTTGCTGAACCACAATATCGGCAAACTGTAACGCTCGGATGCCCGAGGAGACTTTCTGCGCTAACTGAGCACCCAATTCATGGATTTGCTGTACTTGCGCTTCCACCATCTCATTCACTTTTTGTACGCCGCGCAGCATTTCATCCACTTCTTCTTTGGATTCGATGGCCACCGTCATATCGATCGATGCCATTTCACCCACGGTGTGATTGGCTTGCTTAACTGTATTCAAAGCGATGTTTATTTCCCGTTCGATTTGGTTATTGAGCGATTCCGCTTTGACCGATAAATCACGCACTTCTTGGGCAACAACGGCAAAACCACGCCCTTGCTCACCCGCTCTCGCCGCTTCAATTGCCGCGTTCAAGGCCAATAAGTTGGTTTGTTCAGAAAGCCCGCGAACTTGATTGAGCAGTTTAAATACCGCGTCCAGTTTGTCCGACATATCATGAATACTGTGGACTGCCGAGATGCTTTTCTCTGACACGTTGATCAGGATATCGATGTAGCGATTGATGATTTTTTCCGTTCTGGGCATGACGTTAGCGATGCTGTTCTCGCTGTTTTGATTGGCAAGGAGATCGTCCACCAAGCGTTCAGAAACTTGGCTTTGCTCTTCACAGGTGCGCTGTAAACCAAAAAAGCTGTCGTTTAGGGTTTCTACCGAGGCTTCAATAACGCTTTTCTGTTTCGCCAGAGGTTGCTCTACGCGCGGTATCGCCGTTTGCAGAAAATGACCCACAGTCCCCCACGCAGGATCGGCTTTTTTCTCTCTCTCAACACGGGCACTTTCGCTATTTTCATCGCGGCCCAGAGAAAAAATCGAGGGTAAAACAAACCAAGGAATGGCGGCCGCAATAATCATCAGTGCAATATTGCCCATGGAGTTGGCGATCATTGCGCCAAAGGTGAGCGCCACGATTTGACAAAACACCGCGATGAGGTAACGAGTTCGATAATTTATTTGTGCCGATTTTTCCATATTCGCCTACCTGACAAAATCCATTATGTAACTTTTTGCTTATGTTTTCTTCTAGCTTAGTAGATCGCACAAAAACTGAGGAAGTTTATTGAGGGGTTTGATGTGCATGGCGGCGCCACATTCCACCGCAGCTCGTGGCATGCCATACACCACGCAACTCTGCTCATCTTGCGCCACGGTGATGGCTCCTTGCTGCTTCATTTGCAGCATGCCTTGCGCGCCATCTTTCCCCATTCCAGTGAGGATCACGCCTATCGCTTTGCCTTTTAAACTTTCCGCGACTGAGCCAAACATCACATCCACCGACGGCTTGTGTCGATTCACCGCCGGGCTGTCATCCAAATGGGCGTACAACTGCCCTCCGCGGCGAAACACCATTAAGTGTTTGTCACCCGGGGCAACATAGGCATGATTGGCTTTTAAGGCGACTTCCCCCTGAGTCAGTTCGCTGACACTCAACGCACAACTGGCGTCCAATCGGCAGGCAAATGGGCCAGAAAACATCGCACTGATGTGCTGGGTAATCACAATCGGTGGCATGCTTGCAGGCAAGACTGAGAGCAGATGTTTCACCGCCTCGGTACCTCCGGTGGAAGCGCCGATGGCAATGAGCTGATATTGGCTAGTGGAAACCGCACTGCTGCTGGCCACCGCTGGCGACATGCTTTGATTCGCCCCCACTTGCGCCTGAGCGGCCATGCGGATTTTTTCGTTCACTAAGCTGCGATAACCCAGCATATCGGCGGTATTGGCCACCGATGGTTTGGGAAAATAATCCACTGCGCCAAGCTCTAAAGCCATGAGTGTCGCGTCTGCGCCATGCTGAGTGAGCGTTGAAATCATCACTACGGGCAAAGGATGCAGGCGCATAAGATTTTTGAGAAACTGAACACCATTCATCTTGGGCATTTCGATGTCGAGGGTCAGTACATCTGGCTTTAAGGCTTTGATCATCTCACGCGCTTGATAAGGATCTTCAGCCGCGCCGATCACTTCCAATTGAGGATCCGAATTAATGATCTCCGAGAGCAAGGCTCTGAAAACGGGTGAATCATCCACCACCAAGACTTTAATCTTCTTACTCATCAAAATAACTCCACCTCTGATCCTTTATCGGTTTGCTTCTCCAAGGTATGGGCATAACGCTCTTCTTCACGGCGAAGATGATTGATCTCCGCAAAGGGAATGCGTTTCAGCCATGCTTTGCCTGTGAGGGGGTCAAACATGATCTTTCTTGGCTCTAAGCCACCGAGATCGTACGCCACCACCTCCAACCCTTCTTGCTCGGCGTAATGCAGCACAAACTCGACATTTTTCTCACCGATCATCGAATGAAAGCCCATCATCTGTGCTCCGCCAAACAGCTTCATTCGTAAGCGCTCACGGCGAGCCCCCAGCGAGAGCAATTGGTTAAGCAGCATCTCCATCGCATAACTGCCATAACGTGACGCGCCAGAGAGTAGCTCATCGGCATGCCAGTGCTTCTCTTCAAAATGGTTGTGAAACGGCAACAGAAAGTGATTCATGCCACCAACGCGTTTAACCGGGTCCCAAATGCAGGCTGAAACGCATGAGCCTAATCCGGTACAAATCAGTTCTTCCTGACCACTGACATACACGCCGCCGGGCAACACTTTGATCATGTGCAGCCCGCGCTGCTCGTTAAAAAAGCGGCTGTAATACGCTTCTTCATGGGCTTGAAAATGGTGATTAATTGAGTCGAGCATCATGTTGCCTTAGCGCTGTTACGCTTTGATATAAATTGTTTTTCCGAGATGTTTAAACAACTGACAATCGCTGCCGACGCTTTCCGAATGGCCCAGAAACAGCACGCCGTCATCTTGAAGTTGATGATAGAAACGTTCAATCAAACGTTGCTGTGTCGGTTTATCGAAATAAATCATCACGTTACGGCAAGAAATCAGATCAAACTTCTGCTGCATTGGCCAAGCATCAAGCAAATTAAGCTGACGAAAAGCGACGTGTTGCTTGAGGCATTCTTTCACTTTGATATTGCCGGCTTGTGCCCCTTTACCGCGCAAAAAATTGCCTTTGAGGTAACGCGTTGGAATGCACTCCAGAGCGCTCTCTTCATAAATACCTTGCTGCGCGCGTTGCAAGACGTTGGTATCCAAATCCGTTGCTAGCAGTTGGCAATCAATCCCAGCCTGCCATAAGCCACTTTGCTGAATGCTGGCCAGGTAGCTGTAAGGCTCCTCACCAGTCGAGCACCCAGCAGACCAGATTCTGACTTTCTTTTTGCGTTGATCGCGCCAATAAGGAAACAACTGGCTTTCGAGAAACTCTATGTGGTGGATCTCGCGGAAAAAATGCGTTTTGTTGGTGGTGAGCGCATTGATAAACGCCATGCGATCGTCTGGATTATTCTCAATGCACTCACGATAGTCGGCAAAACGCTTTAACCCTTTTTCCCGCAGCTTGCGACTCAAGCGGCCATAGACCATGGCCCGCTTGTGGTCAGACAAAAAGATCCCAACGTGTTTGTGAATAAACCACTGCACGTATTTGAAATCTTTATCGGTCAGCTCAAACTCTTGCGCAGGTTCAAGCGTAACTTCACTGCTTAGAACTCTTCCCATTCGTCGCTTTCCTCCGCTCTAAAACCGGAATTGGCTACTTTTGGCTTTTTCATTTCACTGATGTTGCCGCGTGTGGGCATCGCGGTCACTTTTGCTGCCGATGGCGCGGCACTTGGCGATGTCTCTAACGTGGTAACGCTGCTGTCGGTGCTAAAGAAGCTCATGAGATTGAGCAGCTCTTTACCTTCCGCTTTGAGCGATTGGCTGGCCGCGGAGGTCTCTTCCACCAGTGAAGCGTTTTGCTGCGTCATCTCGTCCATGGTCGCGACCGCACGGTTAATTTCATCAATACCTGTCGACTGTTCGATGCTCGACTGGGCAATTTGACTGATGAGGCCCGTGACTTTTTCCACCGCAGCGACGATATCGTTGAGCGTCGCCCCCGATTCATCCACCAAGCGCGACCCTTCATCCACTTTCTCGACGCTGTCTTTGATCAGCCCTTTGATCTCTTTTGCTGCCGCAGCACTGCGCTGAGCCAGATTACGCACTTCACCCGCAACCACGGCAAAACCGCGCCCTTGTTCGCCCGCACGCGCCGCTTCCACGGCGGCATTGAGCGCCAATAGATTGGTTTGGAAGGCGATTTCATCAATCACGCCAATGATGTCGGAAATCTTCTTACTGGCCGTGTTGATTTCAGCCATGGCCGCCACCGCTTGGCCCACCACATCGCCGCCTTTGCGTGCTTTTTTCGCGGCATCTTCAGAGAGCTCATTGGCGCCTTTGGCGTTGTCGGCGTTTTGTCGCACCGTTGCGGTCATCTGCTCCATACTGGCCGCGGTTTCTTCTAAGTTTGACGCCTGCGCTTCTACACGTTGGCTAAGGTCATTATTGCCATCGGCAATTTCCGTTGAGGCGGTGGCAACGCGCGCCGAAGAGACGGTAATTTTGTCGACCATGTTACGAATATTGAGAATCGAGGTGTTGACCGCTTCGGCCAAACGACCAAACTCGCCTTGGTGGGTATCGCTCATCTTCGTTTTCAAATCGCCGTTAGCCACTTTACTCATCACTTGAATACACTGATCAAGCGGTTCGACCAAGGTATCGAGCAGGCTATTAATGCCGTCTCCCAACTCTTTCATAAAGCCGCTGTAAACCGAGGTATCAATACGCTCTTTGAGCTGCCCCGCAATCGCTTTTTGAATCAAGCTTTCCACCTGACGCTGACCATCTCGTTGCTCCGTGATATCAATCCATTGCAACGCAGGCCCCATGTAGTTGCCGCTGCCATCTCGCATCGCAATACAAGTGAGGTTGAACTCGAGCGAGCCGACCTTGATATCGGAGCTAAATGGCAAGCGATCAGGATTTGAGATGATCGCCTGTTGGTGAGCGGGATTTTTATGGAACACATCAATGCTTTTGCCGACCAAATTGCGAGAATCAAACCCTGGTAAGGATTTTTGCAGTTCCGACTCTCGACTGCGCAGTAAGTTTTCCAACGCAGGATTGAGGTAGCGAATGATGCCGTTTTTATCGGCCATCATTAGGTTGGTGGTCATCCCCGCAACGGCGGAAGCAAGTCGCCCAACTTGTTCTTCGTTGATGCGCTGCTCCGTTACATCGCGCCACTCCAAACTGTTGCCTATGTATTCGCCTTTGGCGTTTTTCACCGCCGCAACGTTAAGCTCAATGCGAATGTCGCCCACCACAATGTCGGTACGATATGGCAAGTTATTTGGGTCGGCGAGCAACTTTCGTTGATGCGCTGGATTACGGTGAAACTCATCAATGCAGCGCCCCATTAACCACTCTTTGCTGGCAGTAAAGCCAGACCAAACGCCACGAAAGGCCGCTTCGTGGCGACGAAATAAGGTGACGGTTTCTTCGTTGACGTAGGTAATGAGGAAATCACGATCGATCATGACCATCGCCGTTTGTGCTTGATCTATCGCCGCCTGCAAGCGGGCGATGCTGTCTTCTTTGCGGCGCTCTTCGGTGACGTCTTGCCATTCTAAGGTGTTGCCAACGTAGTTTCCCGCCGAGTCCAACATCGCGCCCACATTCAGCTCTAAGCGTACGTCGTCAATGGCAATCACAGTGCTGTAAGGTAAGTTCGCTGGGGTGGAAAGCAGTTGCCTTTGATGCGCGGGGTTGCGGTGAAACATGTCGATGCATGCGCCCATCAAAAACTCTTTGTTGGCGCTAAAACTTGGCCAGAACTTACGAAATAACCCTTCATGCTGCTTAAATAAGGTCATCGATTGTTCGTTGATGTAGGTGATTTTGAAATCTCGATCCACCATCATCAATGCGGTTTTCGCTGTGTTCAGCGCCGAGAGTAACTGCTCTTTACTCAACTCTTCTTGCTCTTCAACTTCGTTTAACAACGTATCTCTAGGGTGAGATGTTTGCGGACGAAAGCTGTTGTGCGTTTCCTTGTTACGATTCCAAAATGCCATACCTGACCTCACATTAGCGCTTCTTCTACTGTCGTTCTGGTCAGCTCAGCCACATCAAATAGAGCTTCCAGATTAATAATGATCAAATGGCCATTGCTGGTTGCAGCGAGCCCTTTGATATAACGTTGTTCCATTTTCATGGTTTGCGGTGGTGGTTTGATTTCCCCTTCCTCTAGGGCATACACCTCCGCAACCGCGTCAACAATGATCCCCAACGGGTTGTGTTGCACATCATTGAGCACCACCACCACGGTGGTATTGCTGATGTGCGACGGAGGAAGATGAAAGCGCACACGCAGATCCGCAACCGGCACATATTCCCCTCGAATTTCCAATACGCCGACTAAATAGGCAGGTGCATTGGGCACTTTTCGCACGTCGCTCCAGCCTCGCACTTCTCGAACATCAAGAATGGGCACGCCGTATTCATCGTCATCAACCACAAAACTCAGATACTCTTGCAGCTCCATTAGCACGCCTCCTGAAATGATTCGATATCCATCAGCTCAGCGGTATCGAGTAAAGTCATCACCTCATCACCGACATTGACCAACCCAAGCATGAATGCGGAGACGGGGGTATCACCGATCGAGGTATAAAAATCATGAGATTTGAGACTGACGACATCCGAGACCGCATCCACCACAATCCCCATTAACCGCTCGTGATCTGTCGCTTGATGGCGCAGCACAATCACAACCGTGGTGGGTAAGTAGTGACACTCCCCCACGCAAAAACGCTGACGCAAATCCATCACAGGAACGATCATCCCGCGCAGGTTAATCACCCCTTTCACAAATGAGGAAGAACGAGGTATGGGAGTAGGCCTTTCCCAAACGCGGATCTCCTCCACATCACCAATGGCAATGCCATAGAGCTCATTGGCCAGCGTAAAACTGAGGTACTCGACTTTGTCTGCCGAGCTTTGTTCATCCATCGTTTGTGACTCAATCACTACGGTTTGCTCTGATTCCATGTTGGCCCCCTACGCGGCGATGCCGGAATTGCCGCTTTCAGTACGGCGTTTGAGGAAGTTGGTGATGAGCCCCTGCACATCCAAAATCAGTGACACTGAACCGTCCCCCAAAATGGTCGCCCCGGAAATGCCGGACACTTTTTGGTAGTTGGACTCTAAGCTCTTGATCACCACTTGCTGTTGGTCGAGCAGCTCGTCAATCAATAAACCGACACGCGTGCCAGCGGCTTCAACCACGCAGAGAATTTTGCTGCGAAACTCACGGCTGTGACCCATGGCAAACTCTTGCTGCAAACGCAAAATGGGGATGTTTTCTTCTCGCAGACGGTAAAGCTCTACCCCACCGGCGGCGTGTTTGATGTGGCGAGGGTCAATTTGAATGGATTCGATGATGGTGAGCAGCGGGATCACATACACCTCTCCGGCGACCTTGACGAGCTGACCATCCAGTATCGCCAGCGTAAGCGGTAAGCTAATGGTAAAGGCGCTGCCTTGCCCTTGTTGGGAGTCGACCTCAATGTGGCCGCCGAGTTCTTCAATATTGCGCTTCACCACGTCCATGCCGACGCCGCGGCCAGAGATGTCAGAAACCTGATCGGCAGTGGAAAAGCCAGGGGCAAATATCAGATTGACGATCTGTTTGTCTGACATCTCCTCGCGACGAGAATCCGCAGGCAGGACTTTTTTCTCAATGGCTTTTTGCCAAATGCGGTCGCAATGAATACCAGCGCCATCGTCCTTCACTTCAATGATGATTGAGCCGCCCTGATGGAACGCATTTAACGTGAGGGTGCCAAATGATGCCTTCCCTTGTTGTTGGCGCACATCCGGCATTTCAATCCCGTGGTCGATGCCATTTCTCACCAGATGCACGAGAGGATCCACAATGCGCTCCAGCACGGTTTTGTCGAGTTCGGTGTGTTCCCCATGGATTTGCAGATCCACTTCTTTGCCTAAGCGGCCACACAAATCACGCACCAAGCGTGGGAAACGGCTAAAGGCAAAACTCATCGGTAACATGCGAATGTTCAAAACATGTTCTTGCAAGTCTTTGCTGTTTTGCAGCAGCTGATCCAGACCCGCTTTGAGTTTCTCGAGTTTGTCGATGGAGAAGTCATTGCCGATCTCAGCCAGCATCGATTGGGTGATCACCAACTCACCCACCAAGTTAATTAAGTTATCGACTTTGTCGATGTCGACTCGAATGGAGGTCACTGCCGAGTCATTTTTGTTGCTGCGCGTGGCAGGTTTGGTCGCCGGTGTCGCTTGAGCGCTCTCACTGACCACTTCCACAGGGGCGATGACTGCCGGATTTTCCGCGGTTCCCGCCGCCTCTGCGTTTTGTACAGGCGGTGCGAGTAAGGTGATGTCCAGATCGCATTCGTCTTCTACCCATTCGAAAATTTCTTCGATCAGCGTTTTATCGACCGAACTTGACAACGTAATCGTCCAGTGGGTGTAGCAAAGTTCAGGATCGAGCGCTTGGATGTCGGGTAACTGACTCGCATCACAGCGTAGCTGCGCCTGATCATCGAGCTCTTTCAATTCTCGCAAAATACGTAGGGGATCATTACCGCTGTAAAAAATCGTCGGATGAGGACGAAAGACTACTTGCCACAAGCTGGCATCATCGGCCGGTGCGCTTCCTTCTTCGCTAAGCTCAGGCTCTGTCGGTTCGGTAGTGGATACCGAATCACTGGGTTCGTTGAATGAAGACGCGACGCTTTCACCATCATCACAATCTAGCAACTGAGCAAGTTCATCACTGACGTGTTGTAAGCGGCCCGTTTCCACGGGTTCACCCGCTTCATGGCCTTCCAGCAATAAACGAATGCCATCGCAGCTTCTTAGCAATACATCGACGCTGTCTCTGCTCATCACTAACTCGCCGATGCGCACTTTGTCGAGGTAAGCCTCGACCGTATGAGTAAATTCGCTGATATCTAGCAGGTTAAAGGTTGCCGCACCGCCTTTAATAGAATGCGCTGCGCGAAAAATCGTATCAATGAGATCTTTTTCAACCTGAGTGGGGTCGAGATTGAGGAGGATATCTTCCAAAACCTCCAAATTTTCTCGGCACTCTTCGTAGAACATTCTACGCAGTTGTTCCATATCCAAAGCCATCTGACGCTCCTTAGTCCGACATTGCCGCGCGCGGTTAAAGCACGCGTTTTAGTGTTTTGAGCAAAGTATCGGGATTAAAAGGCTTCACTAGCCAACCAGTCGCCCCTGCGGATTTTCCTTCCATCTTTTTTTCTGGGCTGGTTTCGGTGGTCAACATCAGAATGGGAATAAACTTGTATTGCGGTATCGCCCGCATGGCGCGCACTAATTCAAAGCCGCCCATGTTAGGCATGTTAACGTCGGAAATCACCACATCGAACTTGGTGGTTTTGGATTTTTGTAATGCGTCACTGCCATCATTGGCGGTTTCAACATCGTATCCAGCATCTTTTAATGTGTGACTGACCATTTGACGAATAGAGACAGAATCGTCCACTGCGAGAATCTTAACCATCTCAGCCCCCTAGATTTCAAACTGACACCAATTAATTGAGCTCATAACCCAGCAGTTCGATGCCTTCGGCAAGAACATCGGAGAACGCTGTGAGCTCGAGTGTTGAACCTGTTTGTTTGACGCTACGGATAAAGGAAACCAGCGCTTGGATACCGGAGGCATCCACTTTTCTCACTTCGCTTCCTATCAACTGAAGAGGTTGGTCTGATTCAAGCCATTGCAAATATTGAGAGCGGCATTCTTGTACCGAAGAAATATCCAAACACTCAGCCAGCCAACATTCCATGGATTTATCCTTATTGTCTTTCTTATAAACACAGGTGCATATTTTCAGTCTAGAAAGGATTTATTAATACGCAAATTCAGTAAGGATTCTTTTTTCAACTTGCTTTAAGCAAAGGGGCAAGATATTCGCTTTTCTTTAGAAAAAACAAAATGCTAGATAGACAGAAATGATGATAGATGAAATCGCTGGCGTTTCGCGCGCGGATTTACAGTGTAAATGCACTTGAGTCGCTGTGGCTCGCAACGTAGAAATAACTAGGAAGTGGCTTTTCAACGTGTTGACCAGAGAACGATGAAAAGCCAGTTTACAGTGTAAATTTGTTGAGCGAGACAGTTAATGCTCGTGACACAAGGCTGCAATATGCTGCCGTAAAAGCAGCTCGACTTGTTTACGCCCTGGCAATCCCGCCATTTGCGCGCACTCAGACCAAGTGTGATTTTGCAGTACTTTGCGAATCAACAGTTGCTCCACTTGGCTGGCTTCAAGCATCAACACCCAGCGCTTTAACCAAGGTAGTACGCTTTCAAAACTGTTACCGCCCAACGCATAGTGCCGAATCAACGAAAGAGCCTCAGAGGGCAATGCATTCGCTCCTAACGCTGGCAGCAGTGCGCGAACCACCTCGGGTTCGAGATCATTCAATGCCGAACTCAGCCATTCCGGCAAAGTCTGCTCAAACATGCGTTCGGCTTTTTCGACCCAATGTTCAGCACGGGATGTCAGCGGTTTAACCATCATCACCGCGTGACAACCGCTAGCCGCATCTCGACTAAAACCGACACGCACAGGGCGATATTGGCTATGTAGCCAGAACCGCACTAGAGACTCTGTTGCGCCAAAACTGGTGGAAAGAAAATCAACTTGCTGACCTGACTGCTGTTCAAGTTGCGACAACATAGCCTGCCCTATCCCGAGCGATTGATATTGAGGATGAACGGCAATACGCATGACTCGAAGCGAGCGTTGTTCTGCGGCGGCTTTTAATCCCAAATGGTTAGCCAGTGAGATCGCGATTAAATGACCTGAAGGACGACGCTGCCCCAACTGCACTTGCGTAATCAAAGCGCTTTCTAGCCCCCCCTCTTCAACGGTGAGCAAGCAGCCCAACACTTCACTATTGCATTCTGCCAGCCAAAGTTGACTGTTGGGATCGGACAGTAACTGCATCAAGTCGTTAGGTGAAGTTTGATAATGGGCGTTAACCAACAACGCAAAACAGGCTCGCAAGCGTGCTGGCTGCGCCAACAGTTCGCTTTTATCCACCAAACGTAAAGCAAGGTTTTCCAGCAGCACTTTCTCTGGCATCGGCAGTTCGGCATTGAGTAAAAAGGTGTCGTTGAGCCACGACTCAAGAGGGTCGTCTGGCAACCAACGAATGGGCGTATTGAGATGAAGATGTTTCATGCCTGGTCGCTGACTCTGCAACCAAGGTAAAAACTTGGCCGTAAAACCTCGGCCACATCCTTCGTAGCCATGAATGGTCGATGACAACACCACGCGGTGATAGTGCTCCATCATTCGTTTTAGCATCGGCAATGGAATGGCCGCCGCTTCATCAATCAACAAGAGATCGCATTTCGGTAGGCGCTGTAGCAAATCATCGGGGGCGACAAATTCCAGAACCGCATTCTCACTCTCTAGCTTGCTTTTGCTCTGTTGCCACACTACGCCATCCAATTGGCTCTGTGCATGGTGGAAAACCGGTTCGACTGCAGCGGGCGTGGGTGCGTTGAGCAAAATACGCATTTTTCGTGTTTTCATCAGTTGGCCGCTGGCAATACCAAGCGCACTGCTCTTGCCTCGGCCTCGGTCAGCGGTTAACAACAACGGGCGCTTACGATGACCCGTTACGACATGATGAACATGCTCAACGGCTTGTTGCTGCTGCGCAAAACGCGCTGTTGCGCTTGTGGGTAATGGCGGCCAAACGGGCTGATGAGTGATGCCATCACCGCCCATTTGAATCAACTGTTCAAACTGGCCAGTGAGCCACTGCTCCCACGGCGTATTGGCCGCATGCTCAGAGACCAGCAACAGCAACATGCCACCACCACATAGTGCTCCGCAGGCTGCACTAAAGCTGTTTGCATCAAACTGCTTACGACAATCGACCACCAACAACTGACACTCTTGCCCCAGCAGACGTTGACCTTGCTTCACTGACACACATTTGGTTGCGTCGTCGGCGCTGGCGATGCCCTCCCCCATGACAAACACCGAGCGAGGTGATTGCTCAGATAGTAAACGTTGCAACAACGCGGTTTGCCAGTCATCAGGCCCTTTAAGCACGACCCCAACTCGCCAGCCAGTTTGCTCAGCGTGTTGCTGAATGTGGATCAAAGATTCAATTTGCGCGTTCATCTTCACTACCAAAAACCAAAGTCGCGTTATGGTAGCACAAGATCAAAAAAAGCCGCATTCGCGGCTTTTTCAACTTACTTTCTAACGCAGTAAAGGCGTTAAACTAGCTTGCTCTCAAGGAACTGCAGAATCTCTTGCATGGTTTTGTCATCCACTTTTTTCAAGTTTAGTGACAAGTTGCTGCCTTTGCGGCTGTAGCTTGCGCGATCTTTCACTAGTTCAACTTTCTCAGCTTTAGCCTTCGCTTTTACTGGGCTCAGTTCCGCAATCCACGCTTCGATGTTTTCCGTCACTTCTTTGGTTAAACGAGCCACGCCTTGCGCTTGGCTGCGTTGCCAAACGAAGCCTTCGTTTGTGCGGCATTTATTGAGCAGCGCTTTTTGCTGCGGTTCTGCCAACGAATTATATTGCTTATGCAGCTTGACGATGGTTGGACGGCCAAGGTCGCTAACATTTGGATACGCTTGCAGTAACTCAAGTGGCAATGAAGCCGCTTTTAATGCGCCACTGACGAGCGCTTCGCTGCACTGGAACATTTTCGCCAGCGCTTTTTGGTCTTCCGCGTCGCCTTTTTCCAGTTTTGCCAACATCTCTTTGCCCTTCTCATACAAAGACAAAGGCTTGTGAGCGTTCGCCACATCAGAGAGGAACTTCGCATGTTCCGTGCTGATGTTATCCGCCACATAAACTAAGAAATCTTGGCCCGCCAAAATACAAGACATACGACGGCGACTACCGTCCAGCACTTCGATTTTGCCATCCGCCGTACGACGACCCACGGCGGGATATTGCTGACCGCGATCACGTAGCGTGGCCAAAACATCTGACAGTGCGTGCTCAGTTAAGAAAGATTGTTCACGCGCATTTTCTGCAAAAACGGAGGTTTGTGTTGCCACTTGATCGGCAGCAATACGGATCAGCTCGAAGGTCACCGTTTCTTCACCCGCGACCGCCAGTTCAATCACTTGTGCTTGTTCTTTTACTGCTGTTTGCGCTTCTTGCGGTGTTGCCACACGGCGTTTGTTCGCTTTGCCAAACAGTTTTGCATTGAGATCGGAAGTTTTAATCGCCATAACTTAATTACCCTTGATTCAATGAAGACCAGTAAGAATGCAGCACACGCTCTAGTTCCAATGCGCTCTTTTGTACTGCGTCTTGCGCCGTTGCTAAGGTCTTCTTGCCCCCTTCAAAATCACTTGTCGTGAGGTCAAATACCGTGCTGTATGTGTCGGCACAAGTTTCGAAAGCACGGCTACGTGGAATGGTGGCCATCATCACCTGATCACCAAGCAGATAGTTCATTTCTGTCAGCACAGAGACTTGCTTCTTGTTGTCGTCTTCAAACATGGTTGGCATCAGACGCACAAACTCTAACCCTTTCCAATCCTCTGGGAACATTTCGTACACAGTAGGGAGATGTTGGAAGAAGTTAACCGTTGACGCCCAGTCTAAACGCTTCGCCGCACATGGAATCAGCAGCGCATTGGAGGCGTACATCGCATTCCACACCAGTGGATCGACGTGAGGACCGGTATCAATCATGATGATGTCGAAGTCATCGGCAATCTTGTCAATCAGCTTTTCTTTCAGCAGACGTACAATGTCTAGCGATTGATTTTGCGACAAATATTGCCACGCTTCAGCATTGAACATCGCATCTTCAGGGAATGCAGAAATGGTCTTCAAGTTTGGATATTGCGTTGGTAGCAACACATTCTTATGAAGAAACGAGCGATCCACGTCGACGTTTTCCGGCACATTGTCCAACATGATATCCACCGCCGAGTAAATATTGTCGTGCTCAGCAATGCTAATTTGTGGATTAAGGAACAGACGTAGCGACCCTTGAGGATCCAAGTCAATCAAACAGATACGGTAGCGCTTGTCTAAATTCAGTGCCAAGCAAGCGGCTAAATGCACCGCCGTCATAGATTTGCCCGTACCACCCTTTTGGTTCTGTACGTTGATGATCCAAGGCTTGCCATTGCCACCATTTTTACGCTGGTGGAACTTGGGTACTCCCGCTGCGTCCATCAGCATGTGCGCTTCTTCAAGAGTGATCGAATAGTGATTCGCGTTATTCTTGGTAAACTGGTGACCTTCCGCTTCCATTTTACCGATGGCATCGTCCAACTTACGTCGGGTTAATCCAGAACGCGTTTCCATCAATGCTTTTGACATCGGCGGAAAATAATCATCACTGCGCTCTTCTAGCACTATCTCAATACGGTCGGCTTGCACCTGTTGGGTTGATTCAGCCAACTGCATGAGATTTTCGATCGTTTTTTCTCTTTTCATTGTCTATTCCTTTAAGAAATATCTTTCACCCGATTGTACAGCACTTTCAACTTATGACAACAAAAAGGTGAACGGTCATTTTGAAGAATAATCACATAAAAATGAATTCTTCACGTCATAATGATGTAAAAAACAGCAAAGACTGACTAATTGAGAAAATTCTTATTTAAAATCTAGCAAGCTGTAGCAACAAAGGAGCAAAGATTTAAAATGTTACGACGTCACATATTTACAATGTAAAGTCAAAATAACTCGGAACGATTGACATTGGTCACTAAACTACGGTCAATGTAAGATGAATTTTAACAGTGCGTATCAAAACGTTATGCCACTAGGTAAATACGAGGTCCATTTGTTCAATCAAGCAACATGGTGAGTTAGTGAGTCATTCCGAGCGTCGATATTTTTGTACAAAATACGTTCAAAAAAGCCTCAGTCCTATTCTATAAAAAGAACGAATCAACTCGTTTGAGCGCAAAAGAGGCCAATGTCCATCAACCCGATAGATGTCGACATTGCTTGATCATGCTTTCGACGATGGCGTAAAAACATGGAAAATGTTCATTTTGTGTCTTTGGAAGAATGATCAAGTGATGCTTTGATCATTCTTCCGGATAATGAGCGCCTATCGAAACGATGATCATGGCAATTCATACTGTAAAATAGGCCCTCCGATGATGCCGTCAATGATCCTTATAATACGGAAAGATGATCAAGTAGCGATGGAGGCGGAAGCATGAAAAAATATCACTAAGTTACGGCCAAATGCAGATAGAACGGGAGATCAAGCTCGTTTGGCTCAGTTCACTATCTGATGAGATTGGCTTTCACATTAGAATATTGACCTCGTTATACCGTGATCATGCTTTCGTATTTTAGTGATGAAATAGCGATGAAAGACAAGAAGATAGATTTGCTGATTGTTTAGCCAAACTCAGCGAGGATTGCGGAAAAAACATTCGCATCCTGACAAACAAGCTTTATGATGATCATGCTTCCGTCTGTTCATTATTGCGAATGACAACGTGAAAACAGCAAAGTTATTCTCACCGCTGTGGATAAGTTGTTTACTCATCATGATCATGCTTTCCTTCTTACGTTGATCACGCTTGCGTATCCATGATGATCATCTTTACGTTTCGATTTGATCATGTTTTCGCAGTCTATATGATCATGCTTTCTGGATTATTATGATCATGCTTCCAACAGAGCCAAAATAAACCTTTTGTTTTACAGTAGGTTACTCGCAAACTCGCCGCTAGATCAATAGATCATATAATCAATTAAGATCAGATTAATCAAAAAGATCAGTTATTTAAAAACAAGCTTTTTTCTTTATTTATGATCTATTTTTCTTTATCCTCTTGGAACTATAGCGCTTTTACGGTCAATGTGATCTGGATCTAGAATGACAACGGAAGAAAAAATACTGATCAAGGCTCCAAGAAGCCACAAAGATGGTCACCTATTTGAAGTCAATGAATCTTCAGCAGATTGGGTGGAGCAATATCAGCACTTCAAAGGGGTAACGAAAAGTATTCTTGAATTGTTAAACCTCATTTCATTAAGAGGCTTTAGCAGCAAAGATGGCTTGGTTTCCACCACAGAACTGGTTGAAGCAACCGATGGACACTTAACCCGAGCAGCGATTCAGCAACGACTGAGAGCGGCGGTCAGTATTGGTTTGTTCACTCAAACTCCGGTACGTTTTGAAGAAGGGCTCGCTGGAAAAACCATGCTGCATCACTTCGTCAATCCAAATAAATTGATTTCCGTTTTGGGTGCCACCAGCCTTGTCACTGAGAAAGTCAAACAGACCGAAAAAGAGAAGCGTTCTAAGGCACTGGCTCAAACCCAAGTGAATAAGCGGCTATTGAATGAACATGGTTTGAATACACCGCCTGGCATGAAGGATGAAGCGGATCAATTCGTGGTTTCTCCGACCAATTGGGCCGGCATTATTGATCAAGCTTTAGCACCACCAAGAACACGCAAAAATTACCAAAAATCGATGGTGTCGATTTCCGGTACACGCGCGGTGATCGAGACACGATCATCGAAAAACATCATGACAGTGGACGATCTCATGACGTTGTTTGCGCTGTTTACCTTGACGGTTCAGTACCATGATCACCACAAAGAAGAATATCAAATGGATGCGGCGCACATTCCAAACAAAACGCCGTTGTACATCACCGATATTCTGTCTCTACGTGGTAAAAAAGACAGTGGTCCGGCACGTGATTCTATTCGCGACAGCATCGATCGCATCGAATTTACCGATTTCCAACTGCACGAGCTTACTGGTCGTTGGTTAAGTGAAAACATGCCTGAAGGCTTCAAGAGTGATCGTTTCCGCTTCCTCGCACGCACCATTACCGCTTCGGAAGAGGCACCGACTGAGGGCAGTGATGGCGAGATCCGTATCAAACCTAACCTCTACATCTTGGTGTGGGAACCATCGTTTTACGAAGAACTGCTTACTCGCGACTATTTCTTCCTGTTCCCGCCTGAGATCTTGAAACAGCATACCTTGGTGTTTCAACTCTATTCCTATTTCCGGACGCGTATGGCACGCCGTCATACCGACAGCATGCTGCTTAGTGAACTTAACCAAAAATTGGCGCGAAACATTGAATGGCGTCGTTTTTCAATGGATCTGATCCGCGAATTGCGTCGACTGTCAGAAGGGAAGGGGACTGAGGATCTTTTCGTGGTCAATTTGTGGGGTTACCACCTAACGGTGGAAACGATCCAAGAACAAGACAAAGTGATCGATTACCAAGTCGATATCAAATGTGATGTCGAAGAGGTACTGCGTTACTCGCGCGCGCGCACCACTAATGCGGGTAAGCGCAACATGGCGCCAACCTTGCCAAACCCTCTGCGTAATGAAATGGTCAGCAAACAGAAGCTCGATGAGCTTTCAGGTATTATTGATGGTGAGTTTGAACCGATTCAGCGCAAAGAACGTTCTCCAAAAGGCAATTTGGGCCGCCGAGTGAAGTTACGTAAGCACTTAGTTGAGATCAATGCTGATGAAATCACTATTACCCTAACCAAATACACCTCCCCAGAGGCGCTAGAACGCAGTATAACGGCGTTATCGGCAATGACAGGGCATCCGTATGCTTCGATTAAAGAAGAGTGTCAGGAGCTTCTAGAGAAGCTGGATTTCATTCGGGTCGATGAAAGCATCTTGCCCTACGAAACTTTGAGTAAAGTGGTTGAGCTTTACAACGGTCAAACCGAAAACAAACATTTGTCCATTGAACGTTTGATCGCTGGCCTAGCGGTACGTCGTAAAGTGTGTCGCCAAGTCTTTGAGGGTCATTTGGATGAGACGGTTTTCCGCGCGCTCGACGAAGTCGCAGTCTAACCATAAACACCTTGATCATGCTTTCAGGCTTGAGAAGACTCAGGCCTGATTGGTGTTTGCTGAACGGATTGATTCACGTAACGAATTATTGCTAATTGCAACAAATTGTATATTGATGGAAAACAGACCGAACGTTAACAATTTGCTGACATTGCCCTATGCCAGCACCGCTAATATCAACCACGAATAGACAACCTTTTGTCCTTTCTGATGATTAATAGATTGGCTCATATTGTTACATTCATTCTGAATAGATTTCGCGAGTTCTTTTGAACTCGCTTTTTTTTGCCTGCTTAACGCGCGTCTCGATCTCGTGCTATACCTTGATCATCTTTCTGTCTCTGCGGGCTTCTAGTGCCAAATCACTTGATCATGCTTTCGAGGTTCATTCCACGCTAACGCTTCCATCAGTTTGACATGCCCTTCAATCAGACAATGTGCCCTAGTGAGCCAGTTTTGTTGATCTTCTTGCTGATTACAAAACTCTAAGCTCAGTACCGTCATGTGCTGCAAGCGCTTCATACACCAATCTCGAATGGCCAGATCGGTATTATGATCGCACGCTACGCGCTCGAGTTGACTTGACGTGTAGTTGAGAAACTCGAACGCGCACTCAGGATTGAGATAGCGGTGCTGCTGAAACAATCTTAGGCATCCATCTAGCCAACACGCTATCGCCTTGCTTTGATCGTCGCTAAGCTCGGGCCCAAACACCGAGTCCGGTGCAGAGAAGATGATCGTTTTCAGCGCATCACCTTGATCATGCTTTCGATCTTGGTACCAAGTCGAAATGTTGTTTAGCCAGATATAAAGATCCATTACGCCGCCTTAGTCCATTGTTTTACAAAATGATTTGGCCCAACTTGCTCACATTCATCCACCACTATGCTGCTTTGCTGACGAATCACGTCGGCATCTAATGAATAGTCTGGTTCACTTTTCACCAGATCACCAAATGGTAAGTCTGGATCGGGCACTGCGGAGATCAGCAACTTGGTGTAAGGGTGCTGCGGATTGCTCAAAATGGCGCGGGTGTCACCCCATTCGACAATCTGCCCTTTGTACATGACCGCGGTCTCTTCTGCGATGTAGTGCGCGGTAGCGAGATCGTGCGTGATGTATAGAAAGCCAATACCAAGCTCTTTTTTCATCCGCTGCATAAGGTTTAATACGCCTAAGCGAATGGACACGTCCAACATGGATGTCGGTTCATCCGCTAAAATGATTTGCGAACCCACCGCTAGCGCTCGGGCTAAATTGACACGTTGTCGTTGGCCGCCGCTCAACTGGTGGGGAAACTTGGTTAACGTCTCTTCGCTGAGCTCCACCAGCGCCAATAACTCGGTCAACTTAGCCGGTACTTCTGCGTCAGAGGACACTTGGCTATGAATTTTCAGAGGGCGAGCCAAATGATGCTCAATGGTGTGCGTTGGATTGAGTGAGCCAAACGGGTCTTGAAAGACCATTTGTACCTTGCCGCGGTAATCCAGTATCTCTTTGCGAGATTTAAGTTCTGAGATGTCTTTGCCCTGAAATAGGATCTCTCCTTCAGTGGGCGGGTAGACCTTGGTGATCAAACGGGCACAGGTGCTTTTCCCACATCCTGATTCTCCAACCAAGGCCAAGGTTTTGCCTGCATATAGGTTAAAACTAACACCATGCAATGCGCGAAACGACTCTTGGCGTGCGAAGCCTCCGCCGACAGTAAATTCTTTAACAACATTTTTAAGTTCAATGACGGGGGTTGTCATGATTACGCTCCTTGCTCGACGGTGCTATGCACATCATGAATATTGGGAAAAGAGGACCAAAGTTTCTGAGTGTATGGGTGCTTCGGGTGGTTGCGGATCTGATAGGAAAGATCCACTTCAACGATCTCGCCATGACGCATGATGGCAATGCGATCACACAGTTGACTCATCAGGGCAAGATCATGAGTGATAAAGAGCACTGAAAAACCAAACTCTTCACGCAACTGATAAATTTGTTGAAGGATCTCGCGTTGCACCACCACATCGAGCGCCGTGGTGGGCTCATCCATGATGATCAACTTCGGATTGAGAGACAGTGCAATCGCGATCACCAAACGCTGGCGCATCCCGCCACTAAACTGGTGTGGGTATTCACTTAAGCGGTGACGGGGAATATTGACCAGATCGAGCAGCTTTTCTGCTCGATCTTTGGCCTGAGTGTCGGAAAAACCGCTGTGGTGGCGAAGGACATCGGCAAATTGCTCCTCAATGGTCAGCACGGGATTGAGCGAATTCATCGCACTTTGAAACACCATGGCAATTTCGCTCCAACGCAACACGCTCAGAGCTTGATCGGACAACGCCAGCAAATTGCGACCTTCAAACAGAATTTCTCCCCCAGAGATAAACGCGGGTGGTTTGTGAAGGCGATTGATTGCAAAGGCAATGGTACTTTTTCCACACCCCGATTCGCCTGCGAGGCCAAAAATCTCCCCTCGACCAATATCGAAGCTCACGGACTTAACCGCATTGAAATCGCCGTTGTCGGTGATGTAATCGACACACAAATTCCTAACCTGCAACACGGGATCAGGATTTAACGCTTTGTCAGCGTGAAACACACTCATAGAGACACCTTATAATAATATAATGATAATTATTATCATTTATCAGGTGTTATGCGTTTGCAAAAGAACAAGGAAAGAATTTGTTGAACTGGCTCGAAAGACTGTGGTGATTGATGAGGAAAAGCCATGCGCTCAGCCAAGAAAATGAGAGCTTGATCAGCTTATTTTTGCAGGGGTAATTTCTTGAATGTACTTTGTCGATTTCGATTAAGCAAAAAGTTAATGACGGATTTATAATTTAGTTGGTAGAAGAGTGGAAATGGTCACATTTCCTCACTGTTTTGCTTAATTCACGAAATCGGGTTTGCTATAGATCGGGTGTCGAAAACATGGTGCGTTCGGAGGAGATATGTCCATTAATTCAATCAACCATGACGAGATTGCAGATATGGCTCACAAATGGGAAGTTTCTGAAGAAGAAGTCGTCCTAAGGCCAGAAAAGCAAGTGAAATCAGCAGAGGCGAGACGCCGAATTGAAGCGCTAAGAGAGATCCGCGAAAGTGGTCTGAGCATTGAAGAAGCCAAGGAACTAGGATTGCTTCACTAAGTCTTGCTAACGATATGATTTTATAAACTTTGAGGGTAGCATCATGCTACCCTTTGTGTTTTTAACCCTGCCATCAACGCGCTGTCTACCCCCGCTGCTGTTTGACAATCCTCCCGCTCGTTACTAAATACTATATCAATAAGATGTGCATTTTGTTTCTTATTCTTTGTATTGTGACGTCAGGAGCAACATCATGGAACAACCGATTTATTTCTATGAGCCAGATGAAAATCATGGTTTTCTCGCCAACTTCTATCCATGCTCAATCACCGTTTCTGGGACGTGCTGGCCGAGCAGTGAGCATTACTACCAAGCGCAAAAATTCGACGATGTTCGGCTGCAGGAAAAAGTGCTGAGGGCAGAAGATGCTGCACAAGCTTTTCGGCTTTCACGCGAATACCAGCAGTGGCAAAGGCATGACTGGTATGACATTCGAGTGGAAGTGATGAAATTCATTGTGCGAGAGAAGTTTTTGCAAAACACACCGCTAGCGCATCAACTGCTCGCGACCGGAGACACTGAACTGAAAGAACATTCGCACAAAGATGCCTTTTGGGGGGATGGGGGTGATGGTCATGGACGCAATGAGCTTGGGCGGATCTTGATGATGGTTCGAGAGGAGTTGCAAGAGCACGCGCCATACAATCTGGTGCAGTTTATTGACAGTGCTAAGTTGCCTACCCAATGGGGGACATTTCAAATGTATGGTTTCATAGAGAAAGCCACCGGGAAAGAGCATTTGGCGCTCGTGTATGGGGATATTGAACAACAGCCAGCGCCTTTGATTCGTCTGCACTCCGAGTGTCTAACAGGCGATGCGCTGTTTAGTGCCCGCTGTGATTGCGGTTTTCAGCTCGCTAAAGCCCTGCAAAACATCGTGGCAGAAGGGGCGGGTGTGTTGCTCTATTTACGGCAGGAAGGGCGGGGGATAGGCCTTATCAATAAAATTCGCGCTTATCACTTACAAGATGACGGGGCCGACACGGTGGAAGCTAACGAGCAACTTGGCTTTGGCGCCGACATGCGCGATTACGCGTTTTGTCGCGGCATTCTGAGTTTTCTCGGTATTGAGCGTGTGAGGCTGATGACCAACAACCCACGCAAAGTGAAGGCTCTGCAACTGGCCAACATTGAGGTGACGGAGCGCGTGCCGCTGCAAGAAGGCAATAATCCGCACAATCATCAGTATTTAAAAACCAAAGCCGATAAGCTGGGGCACATGTTTGATCGCAACTTTGTTAAACCTTAGTGTGCATAAAAACGAATAAGCAAAGCAAAAGGGCCGTGAGGCCCTTAAATGTATTTGTTGACAATGCGTTGTAACTCACCACTTTGTTTAATTTCTTTCAGTCGTTGGTTGATAAAGCGTTGTAGCGTTGCATCCATGTTTGGTGAGAATGCGAGGTAAATTTGATAGTCAGGGATGATTTTCTCGAAAGGTTGCAAAGCAAATTGTTCGGGATCTAACTTCAACTGCTGAATGTTGTAGTTCACCCTTGACGCCATTTCGACAAAAGCGGTGTCACCTGGCGTGCGGCTAACCACGCGAAACGCCGCTTGGTAATCTTTTACTCGAATTTCTTTCAACACCCCATCTTGAATGTATGGAGAGAGTTGGGGGTAATCAAACCCCATCAGCAGCACCACCCCTTTGTTTTTCAGATCGGAAATGTCATTGAAAGCGATTGGTTTCTTTCGGCTACTAACCAGCGTGTGTTTTACAGTGTAAATAGCTTCCTCAGAGAGATTCTCCGCCTGCACTTTCCCCCAGCCAGGGCTACCATAAGTGATCCAATTTGGCTCTCCACCGCTTTCTAAAATGGAGATCATACGATTGAACGGATAGGTATGAAAACGAAGCGTATGTTCACTGTTGGAAAAGATTGCACGGACAATGTCGGTGACGATGCCTTGCTGATCGTGCCCGTTTTGCTCAATTTGAAATGGCCTTGCCTGATTCGCAATCACGTAGTAGTTGACCTCTTGCGCTAAGGCAAAAGAAGAAAAGATCAGCATGGCTGTGCAAATCCATCTATTGAGCTGTTTCATACGCCCTCCGTTTTACTAATGAAAAGTCGCGACTATATTTATACTAGAACAAGTCATTTAAGGTGCTAGTTTCATATGAGAAAAAGTATGAACGGCAAGCGTCAGATAGGCATCGACAAGCAACTGATGATTGCGGTCATTTTGTTGAGCTTAGCCTTCACCTTGGCCAGTACGGGCTTCAATGTGTACTGGGATTACAAGCAAGAGCTAAAAAAACGACAAGCCGAGCTCAATTGGGTCGAGCAAAGTTATTTGCAAAGCCTAACGGAGAGCCTTTGGGTGGAAGATCGCCAGCACCTAGAATCGCAAGTACAAGGCATGATGACCTTGCCCTTTATTGACGCGATAGACATTGCTAACGAGAACGAAGTCATTGTCAACACGGGTGATGTTGGTCACTCGAAACGCGTGCTTGAGCGACGTTGGCCCATGGAATATCAGTTGGCAGACAATCATTATTTGTTGGCGAATTTGACGGTGCGCTCCAATCTCGATGAAGTCTACCAAGGGCTTTGGCGTAAGTTTGCGTTGCTGCTTGTCGGGGAATCGATCAAAACCTTCCTGTTGATGGTCGGGGTGATTTACATTGCTTTGTCGCTTATCGTGAAACCCATTAGCCTGTTGTCTCGAGCGGTGAGCGATTTTAAAGATGGTGAGACACCGAGCCGGCTTCGTTTGCCAGCGAGAGCGTTTGACGATGAAATCTCGCTACTGGCGGAGAAATACAACAGCAGTGTTGAGCGATTGCGTAGCAATTATGCGGAGTTAAAAAGCGCCAAAGAACAAGCGGAAGTGGCCAATGTGAAAAAAAGCGAATTTTTGGCCACCATGAGCCATGAAATCCGCACCCCGATGAACGGCATCATTGGCGTGGCTTCACTTTTGAAAGAGATGGATCTTTCCAGTGAGCAGAAACAGTATGTGGAGATGATCAATCACTCTTCAGAATCTTTACTCGACATCATCAACGACATTCTTGATTTCTCAAAAATTGAAGCAGGGAAAATCGCTATCTCCCTAGAACCATTTTGCCTAAGTGATCTCGTCGAGCAAATGTGCGCCATTTATACCCTCAAGGCGCATGCGAAAAATCTGCAATTTGTTGTTGAGCTGGCCGAGGATGTGCCACATACCATGAGTGGCGACAGCAAACACCTCAAACAAGTACTAAATAACCTATTGGGTAATGCGGTGAAGTTCACCGAGCGCGGCTATGTCAAGCTGGTGGTCGCGAAAGAGTTGGACGCGCAGCACATACCCCATATTCGCTTTCAGGTGTTTGACTCTGGCATTGGCATTGCGAAAGAGAAGCAAGAGTTGGTGTTTGAACGCTTTCAACAAGCCGATGGCAGCACCACCAGAAAATATGGCGGTACTGGCTTGGGGCTGGCCATTTGTCGTCGCCTAGTGAGTTTAATGGGGGGAGAATTAGAGCTCAAAAGCGAAGTCGGGTTAGGCAGTTGTTTTGAATTCAGTGTTCCTTGTGTTGATGGGGAAGGCGTGTTTGCCAAAGATCGCAAAGACAATGTGCGCCATTTGCAAGAGTTGGGGGTGACCGAGGTGGACTCAGAACCTTCCTCAGCTCATCAATCCAGCCAAGTTGCAGCGCTGCCAAGAGCCTTGCTGGTGGAAGATACTTTCATCAATCAAAAAGTCGCTAAGTTGATGCTAGAGAAAATCGGCTTGGCGGTGGACATCGCAGAAGATGGCGAGCAAGCCCTTGTGCTTTGTCAGCAGCAGCAATACGGCATCATTTTCATGGATTGCCAAATGCCGGTATTGGATGGCTTTGAAACCACGGAGATTTTGCGTGCCAGCGATGGCTGGACTCGTGATGTGCCGATCATCGCCTTAACCGCCAATGTGGTGGTGGAGGATAAACAGCGTTGTTTTGACGTCGGTATGACCGATTTTCTTGCCAAGCCAGTGACCCAGCAACGAATGAGTGACATGGTCAAACGTTATCTGCCTTTTGATGGTTCATCCACTGTCTCACATCGTCATCATCAGCCGTGATTCCTTTAGCTAAATTTCTATTCTGCCCACTCGGCTTTTTATGCTATATTGCGCCGCTATACTCAAATAACCTCGTGAGTGCTTGATAGAGCACGAGACCATTGCTGTGCAATGAGGCGAGGTGGTCATGTTTTAATGTTCACTGTTCGAGGATATGCATGTCGTTCAACCTTTCACTGTTACCGCCAGATGAAAAAAATCGAATTGAGCTGGATAAGCAAGCTTCCTTTTTAGTTTGGCAATTGAAAGAAGCGAAATGCGGCCCTGATGCAATCATGACGCAGGCCGAGAAGTTGTCCGATCCGAGCGAAAAAGCGTTTTTTGAGCAATCGATCGAGAAATACAAACGAGTGATGGGGGTGGCATAACTCGATTTGTGCCCAGTTTCCTTAATTTAAGTGACCGGTGCCCCATTCCTCAGCGGAGCGAAAATTGAATTGGTTTCGCTTTTTGCTAAAATCCTTCGCGTTAAAAATGTAAATGTAGAGAGACATCCCGATGGGAAGAAGTTTTGAAGTGCGCAAAGCCTCTATGGCGAAAACTGCAGGCGCAAAAATTAAAGTTTATTCCAAATACGGTAAAGAAATTTACGTGTGTGCGAAAAACGGTGGTATTGACCCAGACATGAACTTGTCACTGCGTCACCTGATCACGAAAGCGAAAAAAGATCAGGTTCCATCACACGTTATTGATAAAGCACTCGACAAAGCAAGTGGCGGTGGCGGTGAAGATTACCAACCAGCTCGCTACGAAGGTTTTGGCCCAGGTGGCATTAGCGTGATCGTTGACTGTCTAACAGACAATGGCAACCGTACTTTCCAAGACGTTCGTCAGTGCTTTGTGAAGACTGGTGCAAAAATCGGTACTCCTGGTGTGGTTGCACACATGTTCGATCACCAAGCGGTATTCCAGTTCAAAGGTGACGACGAAGAGTCATTCCTAGAAGCGCTGATGATGGCGGATTGCGATGTGACTGACATCGAGCTTGAAGATGGTGTGATCACTATCTACGCGCCAAACACTGAGTTCTTCAAAGTGAAAACGGCGCTAAACACCGAGTTCCCAGATTTGGTTATCGATGTTGAAGAGATCACTTTCGTTCCACAGAACTACAGCC
Organism: Vibrio sp. 03_296; assembly: GCF_002265885.1. Taxonomy (NCBI): domain Bacteria; kingdom Pseudomonadati; phylum Pseudomonadota; class Gammaproteobacteria; order Vibrionales; family Vibrionaceae; genus Vibrio; species Vibrio sp. 03_296. The sequence continues at coordinate 14,868 of NZ_NPKW01000059.1, read as the reverse complement.
CTGTGCCGGAAGAAGACGCAGAAAAATTCCAGAAGTTCCTAGACATGCTGGATGACTGTGATGATGTTCAGCAGGTTTACCACAACGCTGAAATGTAAGATGTAAAAACCGAGCTCAAGTCGCTCGGTTTTTTTTATGCGTTGATTTGTGGGCTCGTCACTTTACTTGCCAGCCATGTGGCCATTTTCTGACCTGTGGTAATACGGTGAGATTCAGTAGCAAGTCGCAAGGCCAAGCGATGGAGAAGCTTTGTAGCCAAATTGGCGGCCTATCAACCCAAAGCGTTAACCTTGCTGATTGAAGCACTGTTAGAGAAAGAACAACAAGCCGAGTTCTTAGCGCGCCCCTAGCGCATCTGCCCCTTCTTTCACCTTAACGCGCACTTCATCGCGCGCTCAATCCGTTTATCTCAAATGGCGACCTTTTATCTCGCTATTTTTCCGTTGGTCGCAAACCCCTGTGAAACGGGCTTGGTGCTTTTATTCTGTCATCGTCAATCAAAGCACAAGGATATCGCGACGATGTTAGTGAAAAAGAAAACCATCACCACCTGCCTAATGATGACCAGCCTTTTATTCGCGCCTATGGTTATGGCCAATCCAGACCAAGCCTTGATCAATCAATACAACCTAGCGGTGGAAGGGGAAACAGCGCTGGTGGATCACGTGTATGGTCAGTTGAACGCCTTGATCGAGCGAGAAGGTGCCAAGCCACTTTCTCTGGTCTACCTCGGTAGCACGCAAACCTTGCAAGGACGAGATGCCTTCTTGCCATGGAACAAAATGAAGTTGACTGAGCAGGGGCTTGCGACCATCAGTAAAGGGCTAGGCATGCTCGACACCTTACCGCCCTCACAGAATGAGCAGCAGCGCATTCAAGGGCTGCCTGAGGGCTATCTTGCCCGTGCGATGGCAGCCGCCACGTTTACCTCTCTGCCCGATATGTTCAATCATTTCGAGCGTGGCTATGAGCTCTATTTAGAGTTGTTAGCAGAACCGGATTTTCAAGCGCAGCCCTTCGCTGCTACCTCGTGGGTCTATCGCTATGCCATTCAAGCGGCCTTGCGCGCACAAGATGTGCCGCAAGCCAAAACTTGGTTAGACATGATGGTAAACCAAGATCGAGACAACCTTGATACCCGCTCCGCATCGGCACAAATCGACGCGCAAGGTTAACGGAGGCACTATGATTCAGTTTTCTAATCTGCAACGCCATTACCAGTTAGGGCTATTGGAAGTCCCTGCGCTGCAATCGGTTAGTGGGGCGATCGAACAAGGTGAAATGGTGGCGCTTTGTGGCCCTTCAGGCTCAGGAAAAAGCACGCTGCTCAACATCTTAGGGTTATTGGATATGCAGTATACCGGGCAAGTGACGCTGCATGGTGATGATTACCCTCGCTCGGCCAATCAAGCGGCAACACTTCGACGCGAAAAGCTCGGTTTTATCTTCCAAAAGTTCAATCTTGTGCCAGTGATGACGGCGCTAGAGAACGTGGCGTACCCGCTATACCTCAATGGTGTAGATAAGACCAAGCAGCGTCAGTTAGCGGCTGAAATGCTCGAACGTGTTGGCTTAGGGGAGAGTTTACACGCCTTGCCTGATCAGCTTTCTGGCGGTCAGCAGCAACGGGTGGCCATTGCACGGGCGTTGGTGCATCGGCCTACCTTAGTGATCGCCGATGAGCCGACGGCCAGCCTAGATAGCGTTACGGCCAATTTGGTTATCGACATCATGAAACAACTCGGCCATGAACGAGCCACCACGTTTGTTGTGGCCACCCATGATGGGCGAATGGCATCACGCTGCGATCGCACTATTGAGCTATTGGATGGCCGCTTGCGTCAGCATCATGAGCAGGAGGTGATCTCATGGGCCAGTTAGTTGCGCGTCTGTTTCCTGACTCGCTGCGCTTGGCGTGGCTGAACCTAAAGCGTAATGGTCGCCGCAGCTTGTTGTCGGTTCTGATCATTGCCATTGCGGTATTCGCGTTGACCAGTGCGGGTGGGTTTGGGTTGTACACCTACGACAGCCTCAAAGAGTCAACGGCGAGAGACACTGGCCACATTACCATCAGTACGCCGGGCTTTTTTACTAAAGAAGAAGAGATGCCTATGAGCAATGGCTTAAGCCAGCCTGATGACCTGATTGCCAGCGTTATGGGCCTCAATGAGGTGCGTGGTGTGCAGCCGAGAATTGAGTTCAATGGTCTCATTTCCAACGGCAGCAAGTCGGCGATCTTTGTCGGCATTGGTGTGAATGATCGCGAATTTGATATGAAAGGGCCATTTCTCGATGTTCGAGAAGGTAAGACGTTATCCAATCCTAGGGGGCAACGTTATGATCCGGCGGAACCGGAAGTGATGTTGGCGATGGATCTGGCGCGAAATCTCAACGTGACGGTGGGGGATTGGATTACCCTGTTGGCCACCACCACGGACGGAGCCCTCAATGCATACGACTTCAAGGTGCGTGGGGTCTACGCGACTGGAGTACCTGAACTCGACAAGCGACAACTCTATATCCACATTGACAGTGCGCAATCGCTGCTGGCAACAGACAAAGTGAGTGTGATTTCGGTGTTCCTGTTTGAGACCGAAAAAACCGCCGCCGTGCAGCAGCGCTTGTCGGCTTTGCTGAGTCAGTTCTCTCAAGAGCTGGAATTGACGCCTTGGCAAGAGCGGGCCTTCTTCTATCAGAAAGTGAAAGATCTTTATGACCGTATTTTCGGCATCATGGGGGCGGTGATGGGGTTGGTGGTGTTTGTGGCACTGTTTAATACCATGACCATGTCGGTCACTGAGCGAACCCGCGAAATCGGTACCTTATCGGCACTGGGCAGTTATCCGCGTGAAATTATCGCAGGTTTTCTACGTGAAGCGGGGCTATTGGCTTTGCTGGGTAGCCTTGTTGGTGCGCTGGCCAGTGGTGCTATCTCACTGCTTTTAATGGTGGTGGATGTACAAATGCCATCGCCTCCAGGCAGAACCGATGGTTACCCACTGATGGTTTATTTCTCATTTGAACTGGTGGCCATCGCGGCGGTTGGCGTGGTGTGTATCTGCCTTCTGGCTGCCTATCTTTCAGCCCGCAAAGGGGTAAACAAACCGATTACGGAGGCGCTAACCTATGTATAACGCAATAAAAGCTGGCTTATGGATGGCGCTGCTTTGCGCCTCAAACTGGGCGTCGGCTCAACCGAGCGATGAACAAGTGGTGAGCATGATCAAGCAAGCGGACGATTACCGAGTCAAAGAAACGTCTGCGCGCGTGGTCTCATTGGTGAGCCTGTATGAGAACGAACAGTTGGACAAAACCCGTGAGTACCACGTTTACACACGGCCAAATCGCGAATCTCTGGTGATTTTTAAATCGGCCGTAGAGGCGGGGCAAAAGATGTTGATGCTGCAAGATAACTACTGGTTGCAAATGCCCAAAAGCCGTCGACCGATTCGCATCACGCCAATGCAGAAACTGCTGGGGGAAGCGTCGGTAGGGGACATTTCAACCCTCACTTGGAGTGAGGACTACCAAGCGATGTGGAGAGCGGAGGAAAGCGTGTCCTCGCTGTCAGGGCAAGCAACGCCAACACAGCACTTACAGCTGACGGCCAAAACCGCAGGGGCCAGTTATCAAACCATCGATTTGTGGTTGACCGTACCTGAGCACTTTCCGCTCAAGGCGGATCTCTATCTACGCTCTGGCAAGTTGGCAAAGCAAGCTTGGTTTACCCGTGGCGAGCGCAACGGGGAGCTGAGCGTGACGGAAATGACGTTGCTCGATCATATTCAGCCAGCAAAGAAAACCGTCATTGAGTATCAAGATGTTCAGCCATGGCAGCTTGAGGATAAGTTTTACAATCCCAGCTACCTCTCTAAGGCCGATTCGGTGCAGTTCTAGTTAAATAAGGAGCAAATCAATGGAGGTTTGTGTGCAGCGTCGACCTGCTTATCTGTCGCCTGCGAAGTGGGCACATAGCCTACTGCTTAGCACTTTACCTTGGTGGGCAATGGCTGGGGAGCTGAGCAGTGAGTGGGATTGGGCGCTCAGTTACGAAGCGGCGCAATCTCGCCAATCTGTATTCACTACCACACAATATGCGCATCGCAGTGAACTCAACGCGATGTTGGATTTACAACTGGCGTATCACACTCAGCAGGGGCAATGGACCTCTTCGTTCGCCCTCTACAGCGATGGGCTTTACCTCAATAATGGCGAGCGTTCGGTTTGGTGGGAGAGCCGCGATAGCCAGTGGGTGGTGCGTGAGTTGGCTTGGTTAGGTGAGTGGCAAGTCGGGGATTGGCTGCTGGATGTGAGCATTGGCAAATTACGTTTGGATTGGGGCGTTGGTTATGGTTATCGCCCGCTGGATCTGTTTCGACCTTATCGACAAAATCCAGTGACCTTGGTGGCCGAAGAAGGCACTGGCGTCGTCTCGTTTTCTCACTATGACTTAGCGGGAGAGTGGACGCTACTGTTCACAGATTCCAGTTGGAGTCAGATGGAGCAAAGCGCGCTGGATGAAGCTGCGCAACAGCGAGGCGCTGGAATTCGGCGTTACTGGCTGGATGACGATCATGAATGGCAGTGGATCGCCTATTACGACGATGTACGCCAAGGGCTAATCGGCGGCAGTGTAAGGACGGTCTTCAACGAGGCGTTATCGCTGCATAGCTCAGCATTGTGGCAACATCAAAGCGTCGGCTATCAACTTCCTGATTCTCTGTTTGCCCCTGTGGCGGTAGAGGAGCAGGGAGAGGCATGGCAAGCGTTGGTCGGCGTGAACTGGGCTAGCGAAAGTGGTCACTCCTTATTGGCAGAATATTGGTACGACAGTCGAGCGTGGTCAAAGCGCCAGTGGCAACAAGCGATGGATCGTGCGCGTATGTTGACGCAGCTGCCCAATACCGAACCTCTGGCCGCCAGTTATGCACAAGGTTTTGAGCACGCGAACTTAGTCCAACACAACCTGATGCTACATTGGAGTTGGGACAGCAACGCGTGGATTATGTGGCATGGTATTTTCGCTCCGCAATGGTTAGCGGATGTTACGCCAACCCTCGATATCTTATTTTCGCCGGAAGATGGCGGTGTCATCCTAACTCAGTGGATTCGCTACCAATGGATTGATACTGGCCAGCAGAGTGTGGAATTGGAATTTGCCGCACGCTTTTTAACGGGTGATAGCCAATCAGCGTATGCTCAAATTGAGGATAAGCATATGATGGTCTTGAATCTAAAAGGGAGGTTTTAGATGTTTTTTTCTCGTGTAGCAAAAAATCGCGCCGCGCAGGAAGCGTTGTCATCCAATCACTTAGTGAACGACGACGCGCAAGCCCTTGAGGGCGGATGGTTACGTTCGTTTGCCGTGACGTCGATTTTCTGCTTATTTGTGTCGGTGCTGACCTTATCGGTTTGGGGCGGCGCTTACTATATCCATTTGATCATTAGCTTTGGTTTCGGTTATTCGGCGTTGTTCTTCTCTTGGCTGATCGAAAAGCTCTTTCCGATGATGCCAAGAAACGCGGAAATCCTTCTCTCCCTAACGGCATGTTTGCTGTTTGGTATTCTCAACGCGCGTTTTTGGGTGGGGGATTACTTTGGCATCACCGATATGGTTCCGGTGGGGCTGATGGGACTGTTGTTTAGCGGGATGTGTTATTTCTACTTTCATTCCAAAGAGCAGCAAATGCTGGCTGCTCACGAGTTAGAAGTGATGAAACGTGAGAAAGCCGAGCAAGAACGCGCCCTGTTAATGAGTCAACTCAAACAACTGCAAAGCCAAATTGAGCCGCATTTTCTGTTTAATACTCTGGCGAACATCAGTGCGCTCATGAGTTGTGATGTGGAAAAAGCCCAACAGATGCTGACGCGTTTAACCGATTTATTACGCTCAACGCTGAAGAGCTCGCGTGAAGAGAGAACGTTACTCGCCAGTGAGCTGGAGATTCTCGATGCCTATCTCGCGATTCAAAAAATTCGTTTGGGTGAGCGGTTGGAGTATCACATTCATTGCCCAGAGGCGCTGAAAGGGTGTGTGATTCCGCCGATGTTGATCCAACCTTTGGTGGAAAATGCCATCACGCATGGGATTGAACCTAAGGTACAAGGGGGCAAAGTTGAGGTCCGGGTAATGAAAAATGAACTCGGCCTTGAGCTGCGCGTCGTGGATACTGGAGTGGGCTTTGGGCAAGACTCTCGCTCGGGGACGGGGGTCGGGCTTAACAACATTAAACAACGTTTGGCGGCCTTGTTTGGTGAACTAGGCACGCTAACTCTATTGGAAGGTCGCCACGGTGGGGTGTGTGCTGTGATACAAATGCCACCGCAACAAGAGAATCAGGAAGCGAAAGCGTGATGACTTCAATGACGGCGTTGATTGCCGATGATGAACCCCTACTGAGACACCACCTCAATCGCATGTTGGCGGATGTTTGGCCTGAGCTCGAGGTGGTGGCGTTGGTGGGGGATGGGCAGCAAGCCCTGACTTCGATTGAACAACTTCAGCCCGACATTGTGTTTTTGGATATCCGCATGCCAGAGCTTGATGGTATTGCCGTGGCAAAACAGCTCAATCGTGGTGAGTATCGTCCAACCATCGTTTTTGTGACCGCTTATGATGAATATGCGGTGAAAGCCTTTGAGCAACAAGCGATCGATTACTTGATGAAACCACTGAGCGAAGCGCGTCTTATCGACACTTGCCAACGCATTAAAGCGCGCCAACAGCCCACGGTATCGCTACCGGATGTGGGAGCGTTGTTGAGTCAACTTCAGGCGCTGTCTAAACCGGCTCAACCTCAATATCTACAGTGGATTCGCGCGGCATTAGGGGACGATATTCATCTCATCTCGGTGAATGATGTGCTCTATTTTAAAGCGGAAGAGAAGTACGTCACCGTGCAAACTCTTGCCAAAAAAGAGTTCCTGATTCGCATGTCGTTAAAGGAGCTTTTGGCTCAACTTGACCCCGAACGGTTTTGGCAAATACACCGAGCGTCGGTCGTTAATGTGGCGGCGATAGAGAAAGTGCAGAAGGATTTTACGGGGCGAATGTCGGTCACGGTCGGGGAGCAAAAACTGCCAGTCAGCCGCGGCTCTCAGTATCTGTTCAAAGGCATGTAGCGCCAATGCCTTGCAAGGGACGGCGAGATATCGAAGGTTGATCACTGAGTAAGCGATGGGGAAAACCGCCATCTGCAGAGCGCCAGCAAGACGAAATGTTTACAGTGTAAATTGCGCAAACAAAAGAGAAGGGCAGCGTCGCTGCCCTTGTCGTTGCTGTTTTGTCGCGTTTGCGACGGTACCGATGCTACACGGTGAAGCGTCCGACGAGATCAGAAAGTTGGTGCGCTTTCTTATTCAAGCTTTGGCTACCCATGCGGTTTTGGTTAGCTAAGTCTGCTGATTGACTACTTTGATCTGAAATCACAACGATTCTTTCTGAAATTTCCTGACCAACAATACTTTGCTCCTCGGTTGCGGTGGCAATCAAAGAGTTCATATCCATGATGGTGCCAATTGAGTCGATGATTTTCAGCAAAGCAGCGGCGGCGGCATTGGCTTCTTCTACCGTGCTTTCACCACGGGCTTGGCTGGCATCCATCGCTTTCACCGCTGCATCCGATGCGGCTTTCAACTGGTTGATCATCTGATGAATTTCACCCGTGCTGTCTTGTGTGCGGCTGGCGAGTTTGCGAACTTCGTCTGCCACCACCGCAAAACCGCGGCCTTGTTCGCCAGCGCGAGCGGCCTCAATGGCGGCGTTCAACGCCAGCAAATTGGTTTGCTCGGCAATGTCTTGAATCACTTCCAAAGAAGAGGAAATGTTTTTCACATCGCCCTCAAGGCGAGAAATGACATCATTGGCTTTCGAGACTTCACCCGCGAGCTCACGCACCGACGAAGCTGCCGAGTTTACGATGGTTTGTGCTTCATGGGCATTTTCTTCTGCATAGCGCGCTGCTTGCGCTGCTTGGTTTGCATTGCTGGAAATTTCGGTGGCGGTAGTGGTCATTTCCGTCATGGCGGTGGCCACTTGTTCGGTCTCTTCGCGTTGACCCGAAGCGAGGCGGTCAACTTCCGATGCGCGGCTAGACATATTGTCCGTTTCGCTGACCACGTCATTGCCAACTTCCGTGACACTGCGAATGATGTTTTGCAGGCTACCGACAAACTGATTGAAGTTGCGGCTCAATTGCTTGAACTCTGGCACGCTGAAATCTTCCATGCGTGCGGTCAAATCGGCGTCGCCACTGGCAAAGGAGCGAATCGATTCATCAAACATTTCCAGCGGTCGCATAATGCTGCGGTTAATAAATACAGCAACAATAGCCACAAGAATAGCGATGACGATGCAAAACAGACCAATGGATGTCAGTGTGTTTTCAAGCGCTTGATGTGCGCTCTCTTCCATTTGCATGATGAGAGCGTCAATGTCGTCAGTGTAGAAACCAGTCCCTAAAGTAAGATCCCATTGAGGAATGTAAATAGAGTAACTGAGCTTGGGCAATGGCGTACTTTGCCCTGGTTTTGGGAAATAGTAGGTAGTGAATTCACCAGTCTTTGCGTTTTTGATCAAATCCTTTATTAAATAGTTGCCTTTTTGGTCCTGCATATTAATGAAGTTTTCGCCGATACCTTGATTGCTTTTACCAACCACGATCCTTGTCCCTTTGGAATCGTAACCAAAGACATAACCCGAGCCACCATATTCGAGTAGCCGAAGCGTTGGCAAAGCTTCTTCCAAGGATGCGTTTCTATCAAGAAGAGGCTGAACAGCAGATTTTGCCATCTGAAGATAATTCTTCAGTTCCTCTTTTTTCATACGCATCATATTGTCGCGTGTGATTTCAACTTGTTGATCGTTATATGAAGTGGTTTTCAAGTAGGTAAACCACATCATCCCAAGTGCGATGGTTAGAACGGGTACGATTGACAAAATATACAATCTTTTTCTTATGGTTAAATTCATAGCAACTTTCCTTGCGTCACAGCAGCATTGTTAAACTGAATAGCGTAGTCAATGGTTCTTGTAATAATGCTTTAAGCTTAGCCAATCCTTCGCCAAGGTAATGTGAAATTGGAGGGTTTTATGAAATAAAAATGATGAGATTGTTATTATTTTGTTTCTCATCATTTTTCGAGGCTATGAATTGTGCATCCGATTGATTATGGTGGGTTCGGTTTACTCAGGCGCACTAGTGAGATAGCGATGCCAGTTGTCACTGAGGGTTTGATAGTTCGCTTGGCAAAACTCAGTGCGCTCTTGGCGGTACTCTTTTTCTATTTCATCAAGTAGGTTGGGATGCCGCTCAGGATTGCTGCCATAGACCAAACAGAGCGTGGCAAAGTAGCGCTGCAAATCAAAGCTGTGTTCATCAATATATTCATCCAAATCGTAGTACTCCGGTTTGTCTTCTGACTCAAAAGCAAACATGTCAGCTGCGCTGATGGCAATCTCATCGCCATTTTCGACGTAATCGATCAGCAATAAAGTGGCAAAATTGTCCACGGCATCTTCTTCTTTCCCCAAAATGGCGATGTTTTGATCGGCAATGTAGGCGTGGCCAGCTTCATGAAGGAGAGTATGAAGCATGGTGTTGATCGCACCGCTTTCTGCGCTTTTTTCACCGTTTTTTTGATACTCGTTTTTACGGAAATAATCGAGTGACTCGGTGTAAAACGAAAAAGGAATGTGCACGGTGTGCGTTTCGGGATCATACAGTGGACCTTGATCGCCACCATAGCTGACGGTTAAGGTCTTTTTGAACGGAAAGAGCGAATGAGAAAGATCGAGCAGGGTCGTGTTGATTTGATAAGACTCGAGTGTATCGATAATCGTCTGCTCTTGTTTAGTGATCTGCTTGGGGTAGAGGATTTGAATGGATTCTGCAAGCGCTCCAGTGCTAACGCAAGACGCCAGCAAGAGACTGAGTGGCCAGCGTGTTTTCTGACAAGAGGGGTGTGGATGTCTCATGATTTTTCCTTTCAACTGAGGCTGAATGAGTGTTTCATGTTTATGCTAAATGGTTCTGTTTAATCAGTGAATTGTGGTGAGATACAGTCTGATTATTGGAAACTTTGACCAAGATCGGACATTTTCGACGATTTATGTTATAGTCCGCATCCATTTTGGCCACTGTTGTAGAGTAAAGCTCAACAATCCGCCCTTTGCCAGTTTAGGTGCTCGCTCCAAGTTGTCGGCAGTTTGTCGATAGAGGAAACGGTCAGGAACGAAAAAAGTGCGGCAAACAGAGGTGAAATGGAAGAGGATTTTGAATGCCAGTTATGGCGTCGAGGCATCTGTATACCGTAACGGAATGTTTGTCGTACAGATTGGCCACTCATCGATTAGGGAGCTAGAAGTAGCTCCTTTTGTATTTTGGAAGCTTGCAAAGGGTGTTTGAGACATCACCCAATGATCGCCTTCCATCCCTTGAGCCTAACCAGATGGCTTGTACTCGCTGCCTATACCCCGTTTAGATTGGTGTTTCACCTTAGTTGGCAGCGCATTAGACGATGCAGTAACTGACGTTCAAAAGCAAAATACTAACACTCTGATATTAAGGAAGATAAAGAGTCTGAGATGAAGAGGTTGTATGAATCATTTAATCACGGTCGGTGCACTGGAATCTTTTTTAGTTGCGATTAGCGTGCTGTTTTTAGGGCATTTTATTAATGCCAAACTCCCCATTCTAAGAAAATTCAATATTCCCGAACCCATTGTTGGTGGTTTGATTGTCGCCTGTATCATTACGATTTTGCACTTCCGTGGCATCGATTTGGAATTCAACTTGCCCTTGCAAAATACCTTTATGCTGATGTTTTTCTCGACGGTGGGTTTGGCGGCAAACTACACCCAGTTACTCAAAGGCGGGGCCAAAGTGTTTCTGTTTTTGGCGGTGGCGTCGGTGTACATCGTGATTCAAAATGGCGTTGGTGTTTCGCTGGCGAGTATGCTGGGCTTGGATCCGTTAATGGGCCTTATCGCGGGCTCCATTACGCTTTCTGGTGGTCATGGAACGGGCGCAGCATGGTCGCAAACGTTCGCAGATAACTATGGTATGTCCAACACGCTTGAAATCGCGATGGCCTCTGCGACGTTCGGTTTGATCATCGGCGGCCTGATTGGTAGCCCGGTGGCACAGCGTTTGGTCGACAAGCACAACGTCGAGTCCGAGTATGGCCGAGGTTCAAAAACCCACGAAAAATTCCCTGAACTGGTGACATACAACGAATACGAAGAGGATAAGGTGACGGCAAAGAAAGTGATTGAGAAGCTGTTCTTCCTGATCATTTGTGTGACCGGAGCCAAGTACGTTGAACAGTGGGTCAGCACCTATGAAATCAAATGGTTGATGATTCCAGATTTTGTCTATGCGCTGTTTATCGGTGTCATCATCACCAACTTCCTTGAAGTGACGAAAATCCGCAAGTTAGACGCTGAAACCGTCGATATGCTCGGCACGGTGTCGTTGTCGCTGTTTTTGGCGATGGCGCTTATGAGCTTGAAGCTGTGGAACATCTTCGATCTGGCGATTCCATTCTTGGTGATCTTAGCGGTGCAGTCGGTGGTGTTGGCGCTGTTTACTTACTATGTAACGTTTAAAGTGATGGGCAGCAACTATGATGCGGCAGTGATTGCTGGTGGTCATTGTGGTTTTGGCCTAGGCGCGACGCCAACTGCGGTGATGAACATGGGGTCAATCGTGAATCGTTTTGGCCCTTCGCCTCAGGCCTTTATGGTGGTGCCGATAGTCGGGGCGTTTTTTATCGATATCGTCAACTTAATTGTCTTACAGGGCTTTATCTCTTTTATGGGGTAAGTCGTGTGTCAATGTTTGATATTGTTCACCAACATGGGAGCCAAATGGCTCCCTTAGTTTTTGATGCTGTTTGACCTCTCTTGCCTTGATGATAATGGCCAGGGCTGAGTCTTGCTCACCATAATTCACTCAATAGAAATTTATATTTCTCACATAGTGAGATAATAAGTCGTTAATCTGTTACTTATTCTTATTAATTGAGAATTCAAAGGGAATGGTTCAGTGACATTTGATTTCATCGCGGCACACTGGCTCCTCATTGAAAAACGCACGTAGTTTCGTTCACTACCACTCGGGATAGCCTAATACTCTCTCAACCCTCTTGCCACGTGTATCGTGGTACCAGAGGTCGCTGTGCCTTAATAAGCAGGGCTTTGAGAGAAAAATGCCAATTTGCAGCAGCCATTCTGCACTCGAGTTGCGGTGAGTGACGTTACTCATGCCACAACAATAGAGGTTTTATGAACAGTGTTGTATCTGTTGGTCCGCAGGAGTCCTTTCTCATCGCCGTTGGCGTGCTATTTTTGGGTCACTTTATTAATGGCCAAATTCCGATCCTCAAACGTTTTAATATCCCAGAACCGATTGTCGGCGGCTTAGTGGTGGCCTTGGTGATCACCCTTGCCCACTTTAATGGCATCACCTTTGACTTTGACTTACCGTTGCAAAAAACGTTTATGTTGATGTTTTTTGCTACGGTAGGTTTGGCCGCCAACTACAAACAATTGCTTAAAGGTGGCGTGAAGGTCTTGCTGTTTTTACTGATTGCGTCGATATACATTGTGGTGCAAAACGGCATTGGCGTCTCACTGGCGAGCATGCTTGGCCTTGATCTCTTACTTGGTCTGATTGCTGGCTCCATCACGCTCTCTGGCGGTCACGGGACCGGAGCAGCATGGTCGAATACCTTTGCGCAAAACTACGGGTTAGAGAACGCCTTAGAAATCGCGATGGCCTCTGCCACGTTTGGTTTAGTGATGGGCGGGATCTTGGGCAGCCCTGTGGCACAGCGTCTGGTGGACAAACACCAATTGGAGTCTGAATACGGTCGAGAATTGCAGGCCCACCAACGTTTTGCTGATTTGGTTACTTACAATGAAAATGAAGAAGACAAAGTCACTGCGAAGAAGGTGATTGAAAGCTTGGCACTGATGTTTCTGTGTGTGATTGGCGCGCGCTATTTGTCTCAGTGGGTCAATCAATTAGACATTGCTTGGTTGATGATCCCCGATTTTGTTTACGCGCTGCTGCTGGGCGTGTTTGTGACCAACTTCCTTGAGCTCACCAAAGTGAGAAAGTTGGATTTAGAAACGGTGGATATGCTCGGCACCGTTTCGCTCTCACTGTTTTTGGCGATGGCATTGATGAGCTTAAAACTGTGGAATATTTTTGATTTGGCGCTGCCATTTCTGTTTATTTTGTCCATTCAATCATTGGTGATGGTGCTGTTTAGCTACTTCGTGACGTTTAAAGTGATGGGGCGCAACTACGACAGTGCGGTGATCGCCAGCGGTCATTGTGGTTTTGGTTTGGGCGCGACCCCCACCGCTGTGATGAACATGGGGTCGATTGTGAATCGCTTTGGCCCTTCTCCGCAGGCGTTTTTAGTGGTGCCTATCGTCGGCGCGTTTTTTATCGATTTAGTCAATATGCTGATATTACAAGGCTTTATCGCTTTTCTTGGGTAATTGACTTTTCACTCAAATACATGGGATTGCGGTGGAGGTCGCACTGCGATTTATCTCCAGAGAAACAAAAGGTTAGTCACTGCCTTTGCCGACGTTTTCGGCTAGAATAATGGTTCTTGTATACGGTAAATAACCACGAACGAAAGGAGGCAGCCATGACGGACAAAATCTCAACGACGGCATTGGCTAAAATGCGCAACATTGAAGCCTCTCAATTGTTTACCGATTTAAGCCGTGCTGGTTACATCAGCCGAGTGGGCGATAAATGGATTCTCACCGAACTGGGCGCGCGGTTTGGCGGCGAATATGTTGACCATACGAAATTTGGCCAGTTTATTGTCTGGCCTGTGAACTTGCATGTTGAGTTGACCTCAACTCAAGGCAAGTTATTGAGCGCGACACAAATCGGTGAGCTGCTCGGGCTTAATGCCAAAAAGATGAACCAGCTGCTCAGTGAAATGGGCTGGATGGCCAAAACCGAGCATGGTTGGGAAGTGACCGAGTCGGGCATTCGTGCCGGTGGTAAACAAAAAGGCGACGGTGAGGAGAAGCCATACTATTTGTTGTGGCATGATTCGATTACACGTAACAAACGCCTCAAGCAGTCGGTGGTGGAGTTCTTGGGGCAAGACGCGGAAGTGCATGCGACGGATAAGTCATTTTCCAGTTTCCGACAGAAATTTGAGGCGAAGCACCGCACCTTAGATGGCCACTATGTGCGCTCTAAAGGAGAGTTGTTGATCGACAATTGGCTGTATTTAGCGGGGGTTGCTCATGCTTACGGGCGGCAGTTACCGATTGAAGAAGAGATCATCAGTGATTTTTATCTGCCTGCAGGCAAAGTCTATGTGCAGTTCTGGGGCAGCGATAACGGTGGAACACCAGAGGCGAATAAAGCCAAGATTCGCGCGGTGTATCAAGCGCATCATTTCCATCTGATTGAAGTTGAGCAAGATGAACTGGAAAGCTTGGATGAGGTGTTGCCGCAGCGTTTAAGGCCATTTGGCATCAAAGCGTATTAGTGGCTCAGCGCCATCAGCGACGTAAGTATTTCACTCTGTTTCCAATGAAAAAATCCCGCAAAAATTGCGGGATTTTGTTTTGTGCGCCGAGCATGGCGTTGATCTAGGAGGTGAAAGTCCTCTACGGGCTCAGTCGAGCGAGAACCGTTAGCCTATGCAAGGGTGTTCACCGTGAGGTGAAACCTAAAGGAAGCAAACGGCAAAACTTGGTTGTGACGAACAGAAACCTGATAGTAGGCCTGTACAACTTGGGTAACCTAGCAATAGATAGAACAGCCCAATGCCTCGACGGGAAGTGTGTATAGGTAAATCAGGCATAACCAAGGGAAAGAG
>NZ_NPKW01000589.1:0-995 GCF_002265885.1 Vibrio sp. 03_296 | reverse complement strand
TGACTATTTAGACAACCGTGAGGTGATCATGGCTTCTTTAGTTGAAAAGCAGCACGCGGAATCTTAATAAACGAAACACAAAATGGCATCATTGCCGTTGAGTTGCGATAATTCACTGGCGCCTTTAGCGCACATGGAATTATTCGCTTTTCATTTTCTGATCGATCAAATATGGGTTWAATCGCGGCGTTGTAGGCATCAATGATGGTGTTACGGCCGTTTTTCTTCGCCTGATAAAGCGCTTGATCCAAGATAGAATAGAGCTCATCGAAATCTGAAAGCGCTCTAGGAGTGGCGAGAAAAGAGAAACTAGCACTAGCAGATACAGCGGTATTCGATGGAGACGCGATTACGGCATTCGCTAATTAAGATCAATGCACTTTCAACGCGAATTGCACATCGATATCTTCGACTCTCGCAGCAACAAGATAAATTCCTCACCACCTAACCGGCCAAGAACATCACCTCTTTGCAGCTCCCCAAGCAAAGTTTGCAAATAGTGATTAACAGCTTATCTCCCGTTGGATGACCAAACTGATCATTGACCCATTTGAAGTTATCGAGATCAAACAGAATCAAAACGTTTTTGACTGTTGTGGATGCTTTGCTGAGTCTCGCTTGCTTAATTGTCTTTGATCGCTGAGCCACGATTTAATGCTCCCGTCATCATATCGAGCTGAGATTGCTTTCTTTTTTGCTGACTGGTGAGGAAAATAACCCAACAACGATAAGCGTTGCCGCGACCAATAAGCTATACAGTGATTTTTCTGTTGGTAGTTTGCAGCTCAATCAGTTTTTTGTCGTTGTCACTTTGCAATTGTGCAATGCGCAGTTGGTATTCAAACTGCTGCTGAGCAAGATCCAACGCTTCAAGTGCACTGGTCGTGTCTTTGTCTCTTAATCGAAACTCGATCTCGGCATATCGGTGGTAACACTCGTAGGCTCGGGGAAAATCAGCCAGTGCCTTATAAGTCTCAGAAAGTTGTAGTGATGCT
>NZ_NPKW01000588.1:0-2015 GCF_002265885.1 Vibrio sp. 03_296 | reverse complement strand
GAAGTGGATCCGCATACTGGCTGGGTAGTGGACTTTGCTGAAATCAAAGCGGCGTTTAAACCGATTTATAACCGCTTAGATCACTATTACTTAAATGATATTGAAGGCCTAGAAAACCCAACCAGCGAAGTATTGGCAAAATGGATTTGGCAACAACTTAAGCCAAATTTACCACTACTGAGCAAAGTGGAAATCAAGGAAACTTGCACCGCAGGCTGTATCTACAAAGGTGAGTAATCGCCCTTAGAAAATTGAAACAAAGGCAAGCATGAAGCTTGCCTTTGTTGTTTCTGAGCTGTGTTAAAACGCTATCCAATGGTGGCGTAAAATCCACTCTTTTTCTACTTCGCCATAGATGACTTTATCGGTATTGGTAAAGCCAGCGGAGAGGAAAAACTCATTGGCCGTTTTGTGGCTATTTGGCACAGTCAGACAGAGAGAATTACTCTCTGGATCAATGGTGTACGCGTACACAAACAGCTTCTTCAGTGCCTCAGTTCCTATACCTTGACGTTGGTATTGACGATCAATCATCAGGTAGTTCAGCCCCAGCTCATGGCGTTGCAATGGCGCGTGCTGAGAAACCCTTTATCAATGACCAATAACCAACCGTCGAACTGTCCGAATAAATCGTAAAAACGCTTCGGACTTATGGCGTTTTTGATAAGCCTGCTCAAAAGGCTTAAAAAAYCYTTTTGTTCTTCATGCACATCCAATGCATCAAGCTGGCGAATCTCGTAGCTTAGTAGGCTTTATTGCAATCATGACAGTAACTAGCGAAACGATAAGTGCGAGGCCGCATTATAAATTCCAATCAATGCTATCGTCTAGGTATTTGATTGTATTCATAATTGGCTTCATTAATGCGGGCTTTCATTTCGTGCAAAGTTTGTTCACGGTGATTGTGCCGTTGATGAAATGACACTCACCGTGACAAGCAAAGTATTAATAGTGAAGTGGGTAGTAATAACCCTGATGCAGTAACGCCCGAAGGGTGGTGAGCAATGGGCGCTGTCGGCCGTTTCAACGCCTTCAACAATCACAGTGCAGTGGTAGGTTTTGCCCATGGTCAAATTTAGTTGTCTTAGTGTCTTTCAATTTTCTTGCATCACTTTTTACCCCAATTACAAACTCGCGGTCGATTTTGAGATAGTCAGGATTAATCTTACTGATCAAGGCGACGTTATTATTGCCTGTCCCAAAGTCATCAATGCTGATTTTGCAATCGAGCTGCTTTAGCTTGGCCACATTTTGGTAAATTTCGGCAGTGTAATACATAGAGGCATTCTCGGTTATTTCAATCGTCAGCAAACGGCAATCGAGACTGGAGAGCTCACGATAAAGGGCGGAGAAATTGTGTCCTTGCAGTAAAGAGGGGCAGACAATTGATGCTAATCGGCACTTTAAGTGATGGTTGGTTAGCATAAATGGCCCGAAGAACCAGAATAGTATGAGTCAGCAACAGGCCATTACCAATCAGGGTTTCAATGAACTTTTGCGTGTTTTTGACCGTGTAATCGGGATAAGGCTTCAAATGGATGGTTTTCTGTAGTCGAAGTGTTATAATCGGTTCTAGGCGGATACTAAAATGTCGAATAGCGAGAAGATAATACAGAAAAGCTTGGATCGACTTGTATCGAAGCACACACAAAAAGAACGTACTTAAAGCTAAGATGCTCTGAAAAGGGCCAGAGACATAAAATACTTCCTTGTAGCCGTTGTTGTCAGTTTTAAAATGAAAAAAGCGCTCCTTGGTATTGCCAATCTCAAGGGACGTACCCGTGTTGGTGGAGAGTTTCATTCCCGCGAGGAAAAAGCGTGAGATATGATTTTCGACACTGTTTGAAAGATTGATGTTTTTGACTCGCACCAGCACCACAGCGTCATTGAGTTCATAGGCTTGGGTGGTGTAGTTTTCATTTTTGCTCCATTCGTTGAAGGCTTTTTCACTGACTGGAGAAACCGTCTCTGGCGTGATCAAGCATCGTATGTTGAATCTATCGAGCATCATGCTC
>NZ_NPKW01000587.1:0-540 GCF_002265885.1 Vibrio sp. 03_296 | reverse complement strand
TATCAACGCCATGACCTGCTGATGCGCTCTGCAAATCTCACTGAGTCGAACTGGGAAATGAGTCATATTTTCGAGGCCAACGCAGGTAATTTCCGCACTGATGTCGCGTCTGGCGTGATGTTTCGCTACGGTTCAGATTTAGCCAACACACTTGGTGCAGCGAGCATTTCAACCGAGAATCCTTTTCACGCTAGCATGGATGGGACTCCCATACGTTGGTTTGTCTACACGGGGCTTTCAACTCGTTATCGTTTTAATGACCTCACATTAGAAGGTGAGCGCTCCGGATTGCCAGAGCCATCCGAACAATATGATGTGACCATGCAACATTGGCAGAGTACCGCTGTCGCGGGTGTTGCACTGTATAACCGTCGCGTTGGCTTGAGTTTTGCGCTGTCGGCTAAGACCCCTGAATACAAAGAAGCACCAGAACGAATCTACGGTAATGGCGCGCTTTCTCTGTACGCCTTTTTCTAACGACAAGTTTTACAACGCCAAAAGTTCGACTAAAAAAAGCGGGATCATTGAGTTATCCCGCTT
>NZ_NPKW01000586.1:0-472 GCF_002265885.1 Vibrio sp. 03_296 | reverse complement strand
TTGATTCGTACAGCGTTGAATTTACGGTAAAAAACTCTTGTTCTGTCATGCTGTTATTCCCTTTTTGCCGATGGGATTCTAAATAAGAATCTACAAGCTGTTGATTATCGCCAACTGGCGACGCTTGGCAAGCGATGTTATTTCGCACACCGTGATTTTCGCAAATTCGTTTTTTAAACCGAGAGCCCTATACGTTCTGTAACACGTAAATGGCAAATTTGCTGTTAATCTCAGACATATGAAATATTTTAGCTATATTGTGCCCAGTTTCTTGGTACTATTAGCCCGCTGAACTTATTGACGGTTTTTAGAATGTTTCATCCTGTCTCTATATTTATTGGATTGAGATACCTGCGCGGACGCTCCGGTGACAGGTTTAGCCGATTTGTCTCCTATATGTCGACAGCTGGCATCACGGTTGGCGTGATGTCATTGGTCACGGTGTTATCGGTGATGAACGGCTTTGAGGCGC
>NZ_NPKW01000585.1:0-651 GCF_002265885.1 Vibrio sp. 03_296 | reverse complement strand
GTTGATCATCGAAATCAGCCAATGAGTACGCACATTTCACAAGCGGCCGCAGAACAGAGCGAAACATCGACCTCTATTGCACGTAGCTTGGAAGACATCAATAACATCGCCGATCGCAGTTACCATGCGATGGCGGAAATCGCGGCCACCAGCGAAAACTTGTCTAGCTTAGCAAGCCAGCAAACGGAGCTTGTTCACCGTTTCAAGTTGTAAGGTTCAACAGAAAACGGTCAATAAACCTATAAAGTCATCGGATAAGGGCAACTTTTCAACGTAAGCTTGCCTTGTTTTTTATGCGCCTTGTCTACATATGAAGATCAAGCGCTTGCACTCTCTTTCACATCCTCTTTTTGCAAGCCGTACTGAGAAGGAAAAGTTATGGCTGTACACGTTGGTATCATTGATCAGGACCCTGTCAGACTGGTGACCCCTCTCCTCGATCTGCGTACCGTCAGCACTCATATCGTGTTTATCGGTGATGAGTCACAACGCGATATGTATCAAAGACTTCATTCTGTGCTTGCTCAGCGTGATATCACTTCCGAACTGTTTGTCATCCCCTCTGTTGTCGATACTCTTGATCAACAATCTATTCAGACCTTAGCTGAAGATCTCAAAAGCCGTGGGGARGATGTCAAACTGAACGCCAGT
>NZ_NPKW01000584.1:0-470 GCF_002265885.1 Vibrio sp. 03_296 | reverse complement strand
TTCGGCCTTCACCCACAGGCCACACCCATCAAGGTGATTCGATAACTGTTCGGAGTGAGTTCTAAATTGTCACGAATGTGCACTGGCGGGATCAGAAAGCCAAAATCTTGCGAGAGCTTCTTACGAACCCCTTTCACGCGTTCAAGCAGTTCGCCACCTTGGTCTCTATCTACCAATGGGATCAAGCGATAACCCACTTCCAAGCCAATGATGTCGACCGGCTGTACGTCATCCCATGAGAGTTCACGTACAGAGGGGGCATTGCTGCTGTCTGCCACCACGGGCACTTTCGGTTCTTTGGCCTTTTGCTTCTGCTTCTTATCAATGAAGTAAGCGCCCGTTCCGGCGATCGCCGCTAACGACAGGAAAGCAAAATGAGGCATACCGGGTACAATCCCCATAATGCCAAGAATCGCCGCGGTGATCGTCAGTGCTTTTGGATTATCAAACATTTGGAAGAGCATCTGCTC
>NZ_NPKW01000583.1:0-1223 GCF_002265885.1 Vibrio sp. 03_296 | reverse complement strand
AAATCGGCGGTGAAATTCGCTTAAAAGGGGTTAACCGTGAGGGTGTGCCTTGGCGTATCGCGATTGAAAAACCGTCGGTAGAAGAGCGCGCTATCCAAGATATTATCGAACCGGGCGATATGGCGATCGCGACTTCTGGTGATTACCGTAACTACTTTGAGCGTGATGGTATTCGTTATTCTCACATCATTAATCCAAAACAGGCATGCCAATTAACCATAAAGTGGTTTCTGTCACCGTGTTAGACAAATCCTCGATGACGAGCAGATGTCTTGGCAACCGGTCTAATAGGTGTTGGGCGAAGAAAAAGGCATTGAGATCGCTAATCAAAATGGCATCCCAGTGCTAATGATCGTGAAAACAGATGATGGCTTTACAGAAATCGCTTCTGATGCGTATAAGCCATATTTGAAGAATCAATAAGTGATATAGGTTTGTTGATATGAGTACATTTCTAATTACCTTTGGTGTGTTTGTTGCCGTGATTGCGCGATGGCAGTGGGCTGACATCTTTCATGAAAAAAGGTGGTGAAGGGAAGCTGTGGCGGTTTGGGTGCTGTTGGCATTGAAAAAGTGTGTAACTGCCCTGAACCCTGTGATGCGCGTAAAAAACGCGAAGCACGTGAAGCCGCGCGAGCGGAAAAATTGGCTCAGTGGGACAAAGACCGCATCGCTTAAAATGAAAAACGCCCGCATCGGGCGTTTTCTTTATCGGCTAACTATTTGGTTTCGCCCGTTGGCTTTGGCTTGGTACAAGTAGCCGTCGGCTTCTTTGATTTGATTTTCGAGCTCATCTTGCAAAGAGGCTACACCAATACTGATGGTAATATGAATGTTGTGCTCTTTGTGTGTAATGGTGGTTTTTTCGACCCGCTGCCTCATGTGCTCTAAGCGAGTGACAAAGTCGTCGTAACTTTGACAGGATTGGATACAAAACTCCTCGCCACCAAATCGTACCACCACTTTCGWTGGGGAATGTAAATTTTTAGAATGTTAGCGACAGTCTTTAAGGCGATATCGCCACCATCATGGCCATAGGTATCATTCACTTTTTTGAAATGGTCGATATCAAGCATCGCAATATGGCGCAACTCACAGCCTTTGCACTCTTGTCCAAAGAGATAGCGCCGATTCCAGAGCCCAGTGACGTGCGTSTTGGTTCGCCATCACGATAGAGCTCATTCGTTGCTTCTTTCATGTCGAGTATTTGATGGACACGGCAG
>NZ_NPKW01000582.1:0-1101 GCF_002265885.1 Vibrio sp. 03_296 | reverse complement strand
ACAGCGCTAAGTCGTTATTATTGTTGCGCAGAGCCACATCACCTCGTGTGATCGCCTCTTTTCAGACACTGGCATCACGTCAGAGCTCAACGTATCAATCGGTCGGCCACTCGTACAAACTGAGATCATACTGTGGGCCTTGCGGCTCCTGGCTCGCACAACCATAAAGTGTTATGGCCACCAGCAAWCCCAATACGCGTTTTTGTCATTTTCATTCCTTCCCCCTTACCCCAGCGCATCCGATAGCGATAGCAACGCAGGCCCAACGGCGACAATAAAGAAACAAGGCCATATAAATAACAGTAGTGGAAAAATCATTTTTGTCGGGATTTTTGCTGCAATTTCTTCCACTTCCTGATTGCGTTTATCGCGAAAATCTTCTGTGTAATCACGCAATGTTTGCGACAACTGCCACCAATTTTGGAGGCATGAGAGAGCATATTAACCAAGCCGTTGATCTCCGACAGACCCGTTCGCGTTACCAACTCTTCCAAACGCCGTCGACATCCTCAATCCCCGGCTTTTGATTTTGGCGCAAACCGTATCTAACTCATCGGACAAACTCCGGATGAGAAATGGCCAGCTCATCGGCCACCTTTCTCAGCGCAGCGTTAAAACCCAAACCAGATTCTGTACACACCACCAATAAATCCAGCGCATCTGGCACACCAGCCCGGATCATGCGTTGACGCTTTTTCACAAATGATTCAAACCGATGTTGGGATGTAYAAGCCCCCGCAACGGCAACCACCATCACCAACGTACTGTTATCCATATCTAGGCAATAAAAAGAACACCGCCGCTGCACCGCCAAAACCCAGCACCGCAAAAAAGGTTTTGATTGCATAGAACACCGTCAACGCGTCACGGTTGTGAAAACCCGCATGCATTAACTGACTACGAATGCTCTCCCTCTCTTTCGAATCCTTGCCGACCACGATCGGCGCTAACGACTCCAACGTGTTTTCCACTTTGCGGCTTTTTTTCTTCAGCGCCTTACCCGACACTTCTTTGTGGATCTGTTCTAGTTTTTTCTTCACTGGCGCTCGGTTGCCAGAAAAGACCACAGCAACCGTGACCACCAACAAGCTGGTGGAGATC
>NZ_NPKW01000581.1:0-924 GCF_002265885.1 Vibrio sp. 03_296 | reverse complement strand
TGGTGGGTTAACTAACTATTGGCTAGGTTTGCTGCTACCAAATCGAACTCAACAGGAAAACATGGTCATACCGCTTTGAGATGGTTAGCCAAATACGGCTAKTTGGGGCTGTTTTTAGTTGGCTTCCTGTGATTGGTGATCCTCTCTGTTTAGCAGCTGGTTGGCTGCGAATGAAATTTCTTCCTTGCTTGGCGCTGATTGCGCTGGGTAAAGCGGTACGCTATAGCGTGCTAGCTATGCTTTATATCGGACTATTCTAAGGAAAAAGCATGAAAAACTGATGCTGAGTGCCTGCTCTCTTTTTGTCCTCGCTGGTTGTTCTTCCGTAAAATCGGTTTCTGTGCCGTTTTTCTCATCATTACCAGAAGGCGTGACTCTGATTGAAGAGTCGTCAGCACAAGCGGGTAAGGTCAAAATCCCGTATGAAAAATACCGTTTAGAAAATGGCTTAACCGTCATTTTGTCTCCCGATCACTCCGATCCCTTAGTGCACGTTGACGTCACTTACCACGTCGGCTCGGCTCGAGAAGAGATTGGTAAGTCAGGCTTTGCGCATTTCTTCGAGCATATGATGTTCCAAGGTTCGGAGAATGTTGGTGATCAGCAACACTTCAAGATCATTACGGAGGCGGGCGGAACCCTGAATGGCACCACAAACCGAGATAGAACCAACTATTTCGAAACGGTGCCAGCGAACCAACTTGAGAAAATGTTGTGGTTAGAGTCAGATCGCATGGGCTTTTTGCTTGATGCCGTCTCGCAGCGTAAGTTTGAGGTGCAACGCGACACCGTGAAAAATGAGCGCGCTCAACGCTATGACAACCGCCCTTACGGTTTGATTTGGGAAAAAATGGCGGAAGCGATTTACCCTGAAGGGCACCCGTATTCGTGGCAAACTATTGGTTATGTTGAAGATCTTGATCG
>NZ_NPKW01000580.1:0-505 GCF_002265885.1 Vibrio sp. 03_296 | reverse complement strand
CTACGCGAGAACGTCACCTCCAAAGGAGGGACGACCGCCGAAGCATTACGTACTTTCAATGAACATCAACTCTCTGATATCGTAGCCAAGCATGCAAGCGGCAGTGGCTCGTGCAGCAGAGAATGGAAAACTGTTTTAATCACCTGGCTGCTTAGCAGCTCTACGKTTTGAGGGCATCTATGAATGCAATGAGTTTTCTGATTTCGACGCTGTTTGATCTCTATATCATGGTCGTGATCTTACGAATTTGGCTGCAAGCCGCGCGTGCGGATTTTTACAATCCATTTTCGCAATTTATCGTCAAAGCAACCCAACCCGTAATCGGCCCGCTGCGCCGTGTGATCCCATCCATTGGTAGTCTAGATCTGGCAACCGTATGTTTGCCTACGTCTTGTGTGTGTTGAAGTTTGTTGCGCTGATCCTTGATTGCTTCTGGTGGTTCCGTCACCTTTAGTTGCCGATTTCCTCTACCTTGGTTTAACTGTCACTGGTGAAAGCCGCTGGT
>NZ_NPKW01000058.1:0-20610 GCF_002265885.1 Vibrio sp. 03_296 | reverse complement strand
TCCGAGGTCTAGCCAATGTGCAAATGYAATGTTGGTTGGCAGCGGCAGCCCAAAACATCAAGAAGATAGCGTTGGTGGTGAACTATCTACGAAAAATGGGCTTAAATATGGCAGAAATAAGGCAGATACTTGCTTCTGTATACCCGTGTAATGAATGGAAACTTCTGCGCACGATATAACAAAAAAAATCACGATCGCGACCTACGGTCGCTTCCAAAAAAGAACCCCACTTAAAAAGCGGGGTTCGTCATCAATCTGAAGCGAGCTCTGCTCGCTTTTTTTGTGTCATGAATCTTTCTTTACGTTCAACGCAAAGGCAATCTTGCTAAAAACGCCCTTGGTAGTCAAACTCATATTGCCCCTGACCATTCGGGTTCCCTAGCCAGCTCAGCTGTGATTTCATCGCCGCTGGGAATTCTGCACCTGGTTTAAACCAAGCTGAGGTCGTGTATTGACGATTTGGCGTCACTTGAGCACTGAATTGCGCGCTGACTTGGGCGCTTTGCTGCTCGCCCTTCACCGACAATTGGCTGTTTTCACACGTGAAATCGGAAATCACCGGCCCCAAATCCAATGCGCCGATCGGGGTGCCGACTTTACTGGCACTCCACACTAACGTGCCCGTGCCGCTGGCGCACCAAGGCGCTTGGTAAACCGCGTGACGCACGTTCACTTCCACTTGTCCTTCCACCTGCAGAGGCAAAGGCATGGGCAAACGTGAGGCCACTTTTTCCGCGGGTAACGAAGCGACAAGATTTTCCACATACGCCCCTTGGCCAAGACCATAGCCGACCAAACCTTTCCCACGCAGATTCAAATCGCTGCCGCGACCAAAGCGCAATGCGTATTGCACGTTACCGGTGAACAATTTGCTGGTTTGAAAATCCCAATGCACCTCGCCAAAGCTCTGACCTTGCCAACGAATGGTGCTTGCGCTGCCCTGCCACACCGACCCGGAGGTGCCCTCAATGGTCAGGCCACGCACTGGCGGCAAGTAATTGAGCACAAAGCTAACTGGAATGCTCGACAGCAAACTGATGCTAAAAAAGAGAACAAAAATCAGGCTGTAAATAATCGCGCGCTTCACCCTAGCCTCGCTTAAACTGTAATCGGTTAACTTCCACTAGACCGGACTCTTTACCACGGTCGATGTCCATGAATTCCACTTCAATGCCTTGCTTCTCTTTCAAAAAAGTCAGCCAGTCCACTAAACGGTTAAATGGCATCGGAGCGACCCACACTTGCAACATCTCATTGCGGGGCTGAACGCGTTGTAGCTCCACCTTAAATTGACGCGCGGACGAAGCAATGACTTGGTTGAGTGGCTGATCGGAAAACGACACGCCGCCACTGGCACGTAAACCGGTGAGCTCATCGGCTTTCTCACTCACCCAACTGAGTAGCTGTTTCTCACTTTGGATGCGTAACTGAGCTTGTTCAGCGCGCGCATTGATGGGCTGCAAAACGCCCCAGTAAATCAACCCGATAAGACCGAATACACCACACACCACGACTAAACGTTGCTCACGCTGGCTAATGCTGCTCCACCAAGCTTGGAACATATTGAGTAAATTTGTCATCTGCTCCTCACTTACGTTTTAACACAAAGCTGCCAATCACAGCGTCGCCAGTGCGGTTAAGCTGCCCTTGCTCCACTTGGAACTGCTCACTCAACTTCACGCGTGCCTGCTCAAAAATTTGGAAATCGTTACTTTTGGCCTGAATGCGGACTTCTCCTCGATTACCATCGTATTTGATGCTCAGCACTTCAAAGTTTTTCACTTGGCCAATGGTACCCGGCAATTGTGCCATCCACTGCAGCATCGAATCACCCGCGCCACCTCCAGACAAACGGCGAATTTCGTCTTCCATTTGGCGTTTGAGGTAACTCACGGTTGGGATCTTGTTTCGGCCCGGCATCACTTGACGGAAAATGCGCTCGCTCTCTTCTCGATACGCTTGCGCTTGCGACTCATAGCGCTGAATTGTGAGCACTTGTTGCGCGACCAACGCGGCAATCAATAAGCTGCCACTGATCGCCACCTTCTGCCACACTTTCCAGTGCTTAAAGAACGAGCTTTTCGGCTTAAATTCACCGGTTAACAGCGAGAATTTACCATCGGCAACGCCTTGGCTGAGTAACGCCATGGTCATTTCCACTGGGCGACTTAGCCAATGAGCCCGACCTTGCTGCTCAGGCAACGAGCTAAAACAGGCCACAGAAAGGGGTTGATCGCCGGCAAGGGCATTCAAATAGACGGGCATCCAGCTGTCGTCTACCGCACTGCCTTGGCACGCAGAATGACGAAACAACCACTGCTCCCCCAATTGCGCGGCGCTGATGCCTTCGTCGTCGAGTGGCAGCGCCAGTGAGTCTGGCAGCACGCGTTTGACATCTAAACCTTGAGCGCGAAATGCATCAAGCATATGTTGCAACCAACGGCGATCCACACCACACACTTGCGCTTTGCCATTCTCTTTGGCCAACACAGAGAAATGCAAATCGTCCACATCTTGGGCGATTTCATCTTCCAGCAAGTAAGGCAGCATCGACTCAAACTGACGTGAGGCCCCCSGGGGGATCTCCACTTCGGTTAATACCACATCGCTGGCCGCGACCAGCACCACAATCGGCCTCTGATCGGCATAATTTTTGAGATCGTCCAGTTGTTGCCAATCCGACAACTCCCCACTGGCGATCACTTCTTGTTGGCTTGATGACCAAACCAACCAAGGAATGGGGCTATATTGTTCGCTACTCAGCCGAACGGTCAGAAACTCGCTCACTGATTCCTCCAAAACGGCGACGCACAACGGTCACGGTTTCTCTGTTTTTACTGTACATAAGGCTGCGAATTCTCACCCGAGAGTCCTCGACTAACACCTGTGCATCCAATTCAAAGTATCGGCTATCAACACCAAGATACGCTTTTGCTTGTTTTTTGATTTCTTCGCTGATGCCCGCCATTTCGGATTCTGAAAGAAAAGCATCAATGCTCGCCCAGCCATCAAAGGGGCGTTTTTCTATCAGTTGCTTGGCATCAGATTCACTCAACGCAGGTGAAAACAGCGCCACCAGCAAAGCGGCTTGCTCAGCGCTGATGGTATTGACGTTCAAGCGCCACTCATCGGTCGGTAAAGCACAGACCAAAGGCTGCAGCGTTGCCATCATTTCACCCGACACTTGGTAAACCGCGCGCAGTTCACTGCTGTCGGCAATGTACCCATTCGCCGCCAAATAGGCGGGTTTCATCCCTTCATAAGTCGAGTCTTCGACCCCAGAAGCAGAGCGCACCGCGTCGTTGGGATCGACAAACTCCCACATGGAGTCAGCAATCACTTCGGATTCATAACTCTCTACGCCTGACTCTTCGAGCAAAGCACGAAAGACTTTCACCAAATAAGGACGCTCTACCGCTGCATCTTGCATCACCACGGGAGAGAGGGCATTGAGATTAAAGCACGTTTGCTTATCAAAAATACGTCCTTTCGCTTGGCCATAGTCCAAGGGATAGGTTTTCTCTTCCAATGCCCAAGGCTGGTTTAAGTTAATGGTGTCACTGTCTTTGTAACTTTGCTCAATACCCACCTTCGCCAACGCTTCCACACCAATCGCATACCAGTAAGCTTGCTGATAGCTGATCTGGTTGGTACCGCGCTTAAACTGTGCAAACAAACGCTCAGACATACTGCCGGCGATGGTCGCCATAATGGCCAGCAACAGCAAAATGATGATCAGTGCCACTCCAGATTGGCGCGAGCGGTTCGATTTAGCCATTGTTGCCTGCTCCACCACTATTGTTTTGCCCGGAGTCTTCGCTACCTGACGCTTGTTTTTGCAAGTTCCCCTCTGGAGTGAGGTAGGTTCGCGCGATCTTTCCGTAATCTTTCAACGTCAGCTCTACCGAGATCGCCGCAGGTAAGGTTAACTCGTTGCTCCACTCATTGCTCCACTGTTTGCCGTCATAAAAACGCACATTGAGCTCTTCCACGTCACTGAGTAACGGAGTCACGACCCCTTCTTGCCCTGCTGGGGTATCTGGGTAACGCCACCATACTCGCTCTAAGCGCTCATCTTTGATGCGATAACCCACTTTAGTGACCTCCCCGCGAGGGAATTGCTGCTGCGGATTGTGCCAACCTAAACGCGCGAACATGATGCCTTTGCTGTCTGAATCTAAGAGGTAATCCGCCCAATGCAGCAGTTTTTTGCTCGGCTCTTCGCCGTTGGTGCGGGTTTGACGCAGCGCTATCTGGCGAAAATCGCTGTCCATCATCACCAAGGCACGTTGCAATTCATTCAATCGTGCGGTGCGCTCTTGTGATAATTCATTGCTGCGTTGCACCTGATTGACCACCTGATAAGCGGCCACACTTAAGGTGGCAAAAATGGCAATCGACACCAACACTTCGATGAGGGTAAAGCCACGTTGGCGCGTGCTTTTCTTTCGCCACGTTTTACTTCGCCACATAGCTTCTCACCGTAATCATTGGGCTGGCCTGCTTTTCTGCTGCCACGCTCACATCAAACGCTTTCAGCAGCGGTTGAGTCGTGGCTACAGGAGCCACTTTCCAATACCAAGTTTGCCCCGCTAACTCTTCTTCACCGTTGCTGGCTTTTAGATTTTTGGGGTTGAGCATGACCATCGCCATTTGATTGTCTGCTACCATGGCAGCAAACATCTTCTGCTCCAAATAACCGACGGTGTTGATGTGCTGGCTAACGGCACGGATCACACTCATCGCCGCAGTGGCAAATATCGCCAACGCCACCAGCACCTCAAGCAAGGTCATGCCTGCGTATTTGCGTCGTTTAACCATCGTCTTGCTCTTCTTCACCGGGAGCCAGCAGAATAATCTGCCCTGTGTCTTTGGCTCGTACTCGCCAACCATTTTCGGTCGCGTCCTGATCGTCGGGATAAAAAGACAATGAAAACGGCGTCAATTCTCCGCTGGATAAAATGAAAATCTGCGGCGGTCGCTGTTTTTTCTCTTTTTCTTCTTCGGCAAACATCTCTTCATCAAACAGAGAGCCCGGCTTGAACAGGCGATCGTCTTGCTGCCATGCTCCTCCCCCTAAGGTCAGTTGCATCGCTACTTCATCTTCAAGCTCGGTGGTGGCTGGAATTTTATTCAACTCCAACGTCTGCCAACCATCAGCTTCCAATTTGAGTAAGGTGTAGCGCGATTTTTCTTCCTCTACCCGAACACCAAAATCTTTACCACTGAGTACCGCTTCTTCGTTGAGTAGCTGTAATCGTTGGTAAAAACTCTGCGCGTATTTCTTGCCCCGCTCGTCGCTGCGAGTGGGAAGGGTGGCGATAACCGCCACCGCAGTCAGAGACAACAACACCAGCACCAACAGAATTTCGATCAGTGTAAAACCCGCTAAGCGGGATGAAAAACGTGGTTTCAAGTGGTTGCCTCTTCGACTCGACGTCCCATTATTGGAAGTCTTGCATATTCCAGTTGCCAATATCTGCCGCCGCGCCTTCGCCGCCTTCTTGACCATCTGCACCTAAGGTGAAGATATCAATCGTGCCTTTGTCGCCAGGGCTCATGTATTGGTATTCGTTGCCCCAAGGGTCTTTTGGCAAACGCTTGATGTAACCACCATCGCGGTAGTTGCGTGGCTCTGGGCTACTTGGTTTAGCCACCAACGCTTCCAAACCTTGATCGGTAGTTGGATACACGCTGTTGTCTAACTTGTACATGTCCAGCGCATTTTCCAACGCGACGATGTCGGTAATGGCTTTTTGCTGGTCAGCCTTTTCTTTGTTACCTAGCAGGTTAGGGACAACGAAACTGGCCAAAATGCCCAGAATCACCACCACAACCATGACTTCAAGCAGGGTGAAACCCGCCTGTTTTTTTGCTTTATTTTGCATTGTTTTCTCCAGAATAATGAGGCCGAATGACCAAGCCACTCAGCACCCCAAAATCAGCCACTCATTAAATTATTCATTTCCAGCATCGGCATCAGTGTCGCCATCACAATGAACAACACCAATCCCGCCATTAACGCAATCAACGCTGGGGTAAAAATACCCAGCGCGATATTGACCGTTGATTCAAAACTTTGGTCTTGGTTGTCCGCGGCGCGCGTCAGCATGCTTTCCAACTCACCACTTTGTTCTCCACTGGCAATCATGTGCAACATCATTGGTGGAAAAAGGCGAGTTTGATCCAAAGCTTTACGCAGACTGGCCCCTTCACGCACACTGTCTGCCGCCAATAAGACCTGTTGTTTGACGAATTGGTTCGACATTACATCGACCGCCACACGCATCCCTTCCAAAATGGGAATCGCACTGGAAGTACAAATGGATAAGGTGCGAGCAAATCGTGCCGTGTTCAACCCTTTTGAGATTTTGCCCAGCAGTGGCAGGCTCAGTATGCGGCGATCCCACGCCATGCGAACATTCGGCTTTTTCAAGGCCGTTTTGAGTAGGTAAATGGCAAACACTATGCTTCCCAACAGCAATAATCCCCACTCTTGAACAAACTCACTCGCCGCCAACAAAAATTGTGTCGACTGTGGCAGCTCTTGACCCATTTGGATGATCGGCTCGACGATTTTGGGTACCACAGTGGCGAGCAAAAACGCCACAATCGTGACAGCAAACACCACCAATACCACCGGGTAAATCATTGCTTGCAGTAACTTAGAACGCATCTTCTGGCGATTTTCACAATAATCGGCCAAGCGCTCTAACACCGCATCCAAATGACCCGATTTTTCCCCTGCCGCCACCATAGAGCGATACAGTTCATCAAAAATATGCGGATAGTCTGACAGGCTATCTGCCAAGGTGTAACCTTCGGTGACTTTGGCCCGCACCGCTGCCAACATACCTCGAATACGAGGCTTCTCTGCTTGATCCGATACCGCTTTGAGACACTCCTCCAGCGGCATACCCGATTGCACTAGGGTCGAGATCTGACGAGTAATCAACGACAGTTCGGGAGTGGAAATGCCACGCTTAAAGCCACCTGAAGATTTGCTTTTAGCCAACTTGGCTTTGGTTTCCATCACCTCGATGGGCACCATGCCTTGCTCTTTCAAGCGTTGGCGTACTTGGCGGGCATTGTCGCCTTCCAAGGTGCCTTTTTTGGTGCGCCCTTTTGCGTCGAGCGCTTTGTATTCAAACGCCGCCATTAAGATTCCTTGGTCACGCGCATCACTTCTTCCAGTGAGGTCACGCCTTGCAACACTTTGTCTAAACCATCGCTGCGAATGCTTGGGGTATGTTCACGAATGTATTTGTCCATCGCCTGCTCTCCCGCCTCTGCATGGATCAGCTCTTGGACTTTATCGTCCACCATCAACAGCTCATGGATACCCGTACGGCCACGATAACCTTTGTGGTTACATTTTTCACACCCCTTGGCACGATATAAAGTCAGCGCATCTTTCTTCTTCGCACCAAACAGTTTGCGCTGCTCTTTGTCGGCTTCATACGGCTCTTTACAGTCTTGACATAAGGTCCGCACCAAGCGCTGAGCCAGCACGCCCAGCAGTGAAGAAGAGATCAAAAAGGGCTCAATGCCCATGTCTCGCAGACGGGTAATCGCACCTACGGCGGTGTTGGTGTGCAAGGTTGACATCACCAAGTGACCGGTCAATGACGCTTGTACGGCAATTTGCGCGGTTTCCAAGTCACGAATTTCCCCGACCATCACCACGTCTGGGTCTTGACGCAAAATGGCTCGCAGACCGCGTGCAAAGGTCATGTCGACTTTTGGGTTCACTTGGGTTTGGCCGATGCCATCAATATCAAATTCGATCGGGTCTTCCACCGTTAAGATGTTGCGCTCGTTGCTGTTCAGCTCTTGCAAGCCAGCGTACAAGGTGGTGGATTTACCCGAACCCGTTGGACCTGTGACCAAAATAATGCCGTGAGGACGCGAGATAAGATGACGGAAATTGTCGTGGTTCACCGGCGTCATGCCCAAGCTATGCAGGTCAAGGCGAGTGGCGTTTTTGTCGAGCAAACGCATCACCACACGTTCTCCGTGTGATGAAGGCATGGTCGATACACGCACATCGACTGCGCGACCACCGATACGCAGTGAAATACGACCATCTTGTGGCACTCGTTTTTCCGCGATGTCGAGTTTGGCCATGACTTTAACGCGAGAGACCAACAGCGGCGCCAGTTTGCGGCTCGGAGACAACACATCGCGCAAAACGCCATCGACACGGAAACGAATCGACAAAATTTTCTCAAACGTTTCGATGTGAATATCCGACGCACCTTCTTTGATCGCTTCGCCCAACATGGCGTTGATCAATTTGATGATCGGTGCATCGTCTTCCGTTTCGAGCAAATCTTCATCTTGCGGCAGCTCTTCAGCCAAGGAGAAGAAGTCATCATCCGAGCCAATGTCCTCCATCAACTGACGCGCTTCTGACGAGTCGCGTTGGTACGCTTCGGTCAGTTTTTTTTCAAACGCTTCAGCGGCAATGGCTTGAGGGACAAACGTCTGTTTGAGCACACGACGCACTTCAACTAACGCCTGCGCATTGAGAGGCTCAACGTAGTAAAGTACCGGCGGCCTTTCTGGGTGCTCGATTTCCAGCACCATTTTAAAGCGGTTAGCAAAACTAAACGGTAAACGGCGATACGATGGCGCCGTATCCAGTATATCTACCATTACTGCTGTTCCATTTGATCGATAAAGGCTTGAATTTCAGCCGGATGGCGTTTGTCTTCACCAAATTTCGGTAACACAGGAATGTGGCCATCATCCATCAGTTTTAGCCCTTGATCTGCTTTGTAGAGCTGCTCGGCGCGAATGTAGTTGTACTTACGCTGGGTAATACCATCCGCCGTCATACCATCACGAATGATGGTCGGCTTGATGAACACCATTAGATTTTTCTTTTCTACTTGAGTATTGGTGGATTTAAACAAATGCCCCAAAATTGGAATATCGCCCAGTAGCGGTACTTTTGATTCACTCTCTAACGCACGCTCATCGATCAAACCACCAAGCACCAACATTTGGCCATCTTGCACAATCACTGAGGTATTGAGCTGACGTTTAGCAAAACGAACGTCCACCGCCCCATTGGCACCCAAAACGTTAGATACTTCTTGTTCGATATTAAGCTGAACCGAGTCGCCTTCGTTAATTTGTGGTACCACTTTAAGCTTGATGCCCACTTCTTTACGATCGACGGTTTGGAACGGGTTATCGTTGTTCGAGCCCGCGGTTGAACCGGTAATGACAGGAACTTCTTCGCCAACAATGAAAGACGCTTCACCATTGTCCATCACGGTAATACTTGGTGAAGACAGGATATTGGAGTTGGAATCACTCGAAACTGCGCTGATCAGGGCTGTCCAGTCCCCCATAACAAGGCTCATTGCCGCACCGTTTACACCAGCGAGTGCTGCAGCAAGGGTGGAATAGTCTCCAGCTTCTGTACGTGAATATGGTTCATACTTGCCAGTATCACTATTCCAACGACTGTCTGTTACTGTTTTATCTTTTGCCTCTTCCAGGCCAACCATCACTTTGCCAATTGGCGTACCGGTATTGCTATATTGGATGACAGCACCCGTTTCCAAGTTACCCCATTGCACACCCAAGTTCACACCATCGCCCTCTGCCATTTCGACAATCAATGCTTCAATCAGTACTTGTGCGCGGCGAATATCTAACTGAGTAATCACATCTTGCAACGCCAACATAATATCGGGTGGCGCGGTCAGTACCAGCGAGTTGGTGCCTTGGTGAGCGGCGATCACTACATCGTTGCGCTGTGAAGACGCGCCCTTTTGACCAGAGTTTTTCTCTGCTTGCAGGTTATCAGAGACCCCTTTAAGCACATCAACCAAATCTTCCGCTTTGGCGTATTTGAGGTAAACAACACGGTTGTTGCCTTTGCTCGCCATTTCCACATCGAGTTGGCGAATCAAACGCTTCAAGCGATCACGAACTTTAGGGTCACCCGAAATCAAAATCGAATTGGTGCGCTCATCAGCCACCAATTTGGGCTGTAAAAATTCTGGGGTGTTTTTCGCATCAGTAGTGCGGTTTAGCGCATCAACAATACGGACCATTTCCGCCGCCGACGCATTACCTAGCTCTACCACTTCGATTTCCGTATCGCCCGCTTGGTCCACGCGTTTGATGATTTCTGCCAAACGATTCACTACCGCTGCACGGCCCGTGATCAAGATGATATTGGCCGGATCATAGTGCACCACGTTACCAGCGCCCGCATTATCAATCAGTTGGCGTAGCAAAGGAGACAGCTCTCGCACAGAGACATTACGCACCGCAACCACGCGTGTAATGACATTGTCGCCCTTCACGGTGTCATCACTGACCACGGGAATGGCTGAGGTTTTGGAATCTTTGGATTTGACGACTTTCAGTACGCCATTTTCCATTTCAACCACCGCGTAGCCATACACTTCAAGTACGTTTAGGAAAAAGCTGTAGTACTGCTCTTCATTTAATACGTCGTAGCTGCGTACATCAATTTTGCCTCGCACCGAAGGGTCGACAATGATGGTCTTTTCTAAGTTTCGACCGACAATATTGATGAACTCTTGAATATCGGTGCCTTTAAAGCTTGCACTAAACTCGTTTGCCAGCACGCCGCTTGAGCAGGCTAAGGTACCTGCGAGTAGCCAAGCGCTTTTGCTAAACCAATGTTTCACGTTTATCTCCCTGAACTTACGCTTTGAGCCTAAGTGTTAAAACTGGATGTAAATATCATGCTGCTGTCCGTCTCGTTCCACCGTGAGGTTCAACTCGGTGAGCTCTGAAACAGCATTAAAAATTTTGCCCATGGCGGCTGGGTCGGTGAGATCGTTGCCATTTAACTGCACGGCAATATCCCCATCTTGTAACCCAACGGCTTCAAACAGTTGTGGGCTTTTTCCCGGACTCACGCGATAACCAATCACTTTGTCTTCTTGCTTCACTTGAGACAAACGCACGTATTGGAAAATCTTCTGCGGATCGGCGGTAATTTCTTCTCGAATTTGCGCTAGCTGTTCATCCGTATCTGGCGGGTTATTCTTAGCGATCGTCGATGACGGAATGACACGCGGAGCAGATTCAGACAATTTCTTGTATTCCACGCCTTCAAGCATCAGGGTCTCGTCACGCCCTTCATTATCGATGATCACACGATCGACCAGAACCGCTTTTAACTTAGCGCGAGTGCCTTCGATTTCTTCCCCAACCCCGTAGGTTGCTTGCTGACCACGGTTGGCGATAACGGCCAAGCTGGTTTGAGGATTGCTGCTCGCCACCGCCCCAACTAACACCAAATTTAGCCGCGTTTTAGGCGCGTCTTGCACCACCGGTTGGCTGACAACAGGCTTAGGTTTATTCTCGTTGTAAACACCAAACAAGTTGATGGCTTGCAGATCAGCAAGGTTTAATCGCTCACCTTGCTTACCTTGTGCGTTTTGCTGCGGTGCAGGTCGCCAAGCGACGATCTGCGTATTGCTCTCTTGTGTTAGCCAGACGACTTGTCCTAAAGTCCAGCCTGTCAAAGCCACCAGCACGCCAGCTAATAAAGCACTCGCTCGACTCTGAATCATGCCGTTGTTGGCAATCATCCGCGTCAGCAATGGGCTATTGGCCAATCCGGCACTCAGCTCTGATGGTTTCACTCAATCGGTTCCTTTCACTGTTTAAATTTTGCGCTTTCGCTTTCTTTGCTTGAACGCACTGCGATCTATCTTTCTTTATTCGACTGAAGAAAATCGCTCGCACTTTTCCTGATCAAGGTGGAAAAATGCTCTCCTAAAACAGCACGTTATGCTGTTGTTGCGTCGATAAATCTCGATTCGACACAGAGCTTTGCACTATATCACAGCTTGCTTGTGACACGCCTCTCTGATTACGATTTTGCCAACTGCCTTGAAAAATTTGCGGTAAGTCACCATTGTAAAGTGCAAGATTCAATCATTCACAGCAGTGATTAGAGAGTAAAAGTGACCATGAGTTCCCCAAATGAAGCCGTTAGGCTCGATAAATGGCTGTGGGCTGCAAGATTTTACAAAACCCGTTCAATCGCTCGCGATATGGTCGATGGCGGTAAAGTCCACTATAATGGCCAACGTGCAAAGCCCAGTAAGATTGTCGAAGTAGGCGCGGTATTGAAACTTCGCCAAGGCAATGAAGAAAAAACGGTTGTGATAGAAAAGCTATCCACCCAGCGACGTGGCGCACCAGAAGCACAGACGCTCTATAGCGAAACGCAAGAGAGCCAAGCAAAGCGCGAAGCACAAGCAATGCAACGTAAACTCAACGCGCATAACCCAAGTCCAGACCGCCGCCCAGATAAAAAGCAGCGCCGCGACATTATCAAATTTAAACACCAGTAAAAGCCGGAAAATACCTACGAGGAATCGCTAAATGGCAAGCAATGTTTTGAATCGCTACTTATTTGAAGATCTTTCAGTACGTGGCGAGTTGGTACAACTGGATGAAGCGTATCAGCGAATTATTTCTAGCAAGGATTATCCGGCAGCCCTACAAAAACTGCTTGGTGAGCTATTGGTTTCTACCACTCTTCTGACTGCAACTTTAAAGTTTGAAGGCTCTATCACCATTCAGCTACAAGGCGATGGCCCTGTTTCACTGGCCGTGATCAATGGTGACAATGAGCAGAAAATTCGTGGTGTGGCTCGCTGGGAAGGCCATATTGCCGACGACGCAACCCTACACGACATGATGGGCAAAGGTTATATGGTCATCACCATCGAACCGAAAAAAGGCGAGCGTTACCAAGGTATTGTAGGCCTAGAAGGTGACAACCTTGAGCAAGTTCTGGAAGGCTATTTTGAACGCTCTGAGCAGTTGAAAACTCGCATCTGGATCCGCACGGGCGAGCACGAAGGCAAGGCACACGCAGCGGGTATGCTGATTCAAGTGGTGCCTGACGGCACTGGTTCAGAAAATGATTTCGAGCATCTGGAGCAATTGACCAATACGGTAAAAAATGAAGAGCTGTTCACGCTACCAGCAAACGAGCTGCTTTACCGTCTCTACAATCAAGAGCAAGTGCGCTTGTTTGAACCACAAAATGTCGAGTTCCGTTGTGGTTGTTCACGTGAACGCAGTGGCGCGGCGATCGTGACCGTCGACAAAAATGAAATTTATGACATTTTGGCGTCTGATGGATCCGTTTCTTTACATTGTGATTACTGCGGCACGACTTATTCGTTTGATGAATCTGACGTCAACAAGCTGTACGAAGAGGCAGCATCGGAGCCAAAAACGCTGCATTAATTTACCCGCTTTACCAAGCACGTAATTTACCCATCAAAAG
Source organism: Vibrio sp. 03_296 (assembly GCF_002265885.1). Taxonomy (NCBI): domain Bacteria; kingdom Pseudomonadati; phylum Pseudomonadota; class Gammaproteobacteria; order Vibrionales; family Vibrionaceae; genus Vibrio; species Vibrio sp. 03_296. Next base: position 7,301 of record NZ_NPKW01000058.1, on the reverse strand, counting down.
GCCAGCTTATGCTGGCCTTTTTGTGATCAAAACCCGATAAAACATGGGTTTATACGTAATTAAATAACCCCTTAATTTTTGGCAATTAATAATTCTTTTGATCTAGCGCAAAGGTTTGCGTGCGCGATAAACTATCTCAGCCAATATGTGACGGGACACCTAAAACCATAGGAAAATTAAGGGCAATTTTTGAACTATATCCCTGTTTTCTCCCCCACCCGTTGTTAGCATGGTGAGCAGAAAAAATTAATAAATTCTTACAAAATCCCTACAAAAATCCTATAAGGAGCACCTATGACCGTTATGGAACATACAAAGGCTGCATCAATTGATCTAACCAAGCATGGTCTTCGCAACGTAAAAGAGGTTGTACGCAACCCAAGTTACGAAATACTGTTTGCAGAAGAGACTCGAGCTGATCTCGAAGGCTACGAAAAAGGCGTAGTGACAGAGCTCGGCGCGGTGGCTGTAGACACAGGCATCTTCACTGGCCGCTCACCAAAAGACAAATACATTGTGAAGGATGCCACCACCGAAGAACATATGTGGTGGACCACTGATGCGGTAAAAAACGATAACAAGCCAATCACACAAGAAGTGTGGAATGACCTAAAACAACTGGTCACTAACCAGCTTTCTGGCAAGCGCGTTTTTGTCATTGATGGTTATTGTGGTGCTAACCCTGACACCCGTCTTAGCATTCGAGTCATCACCGAAGTGGCGTGGCAAGCGCATTTCGTTAAGAATATGTTCATTCGTCCAACCGAAGAAGAATTGGCCAGCTTTGAGCCTGATTTCGTGGTGATGAATGGTGCAAAATGCACAAACCAAAAGTGGAAAGAGCACGGTCTGAACTCTGAAAACTTCACGGTGTTTAACCTAACTGAGCGCATGCAGTTGATCGGCGGTACTTGGTACGGCGGTGAGATGAAGAAAGGCATGTTCGCGATGATGAACTACTTCCTGCCTCTTAAAGGCATTGCGTCGATGCACTGTTCTGCCAACATGGGCAAAGAAGGTGATGTGGCGATCTTCTTCGGTCTATCTGGTACTGGTAAAACGACGCTGTCGACCGATCCAAAACGCGCACTGATTGGCGATGACGAGCACGGCTGGGATGACGACGGCGTGTTTAACTTCGAAGGTGGTTGTTACGCGAAAACCATCAAGCTGTCTAAAGAAGCTGAGCCTGATATTTACAATGCCATCCGCCGCGATGCACTGCTAGAAAACGTGACCGTTCGCAATGACGGCTCGATCAACTTTGATGATGGTTCAAAAACCGAAAATACTCGCGTTTCTTACCCAATCCATCATATTGAAAACATCGTTAAGCCAGTATCAAAAGGCGGTCATGCGAACAAAGTGATCTTCCTTTCTGCCGATGCGTTTGGCGTGTTGCCTCCCGTGTCTAAACTGACTCCAGAACAGACGAAGTATCACTTCCTCTCTGGTTTTACTGCGAAGTTAGCCGGTACTGAGCGCGGTATTACTGAACCAACACCCACCTTCTCTGCGTGTTTTGGTGCTGCGTTCCTGACGCTTCACCCAACCAAGTACGCTGAAGTACTGGTAAAACGTATGGAAGAAGCAGGCGCAGAAGCCTACCTCGTCAATACTGGTTGGAATGGCAGTGGCAAACGTATCTCAATCCAAGATACGCGCGGTATTATCGATGCGATCCTTGATGGTTCTATTGAAGAAGCACCAACCAAACACGTGCCTATCTTCAATCTAGAAGTACCAACATCGTTGCCTGGCGTGGATCCTACCATCCTTGACCCACGCGACACCTACGTTGACCCGCTACAGTGGGAAAGCAAAGCGCAAGACCTTGCTCAGCGCTTTATCAACAACTTCGCTAAGTACACCGACAATGCGGAAGGTCAATCACTTGTGGCTGCAGGCCCACAACTCGATTAGTGACCTAGCTACGAAAAGCAAACTTAAGCCCCTTTCCTGAGGGGCTTTTTTATTGAATCGTTGCGAAAATTAAGCCAAGCTTATCTGCACTTATTTGCAAACGTTAGTGATCAGTAGGCAGGGATGAAAAAAGCACTAATCAGTGTCGCGCTTTTGTTGATTGTCATCGCTCTAATTCCAATCAGCATTCTAGTGAGCTTACAAACGCGCTATGCCAGCCAAGTGTTTAATCAGCTCAGTCAGTTCAGCGGGCTTGGTATGCAAGCTGAGTCGGTCCACTATCAGTATCCTGACCATTTTTCGTTTAAGAATGTCTCTTTTACGCATAATGAAGTGAGCTACGTTGAACAGTTGGAGATTTGGCTAAGCCCAGATCTGTATGCCAACGGACGTGTGCAAGTTGCCAGTGTGTTACTGGATGGTTTGAGTCTACAAACGGGTCTTTCTCGCTCGCCAAAAACGTTTATTCCCAGCACCGTTCAGATTCACCAATTGGCCATTTCAAACCTCGATTACGCCGACAACCAGTTGAGTGCGCGCGGTATTAAGTTTCAGGTAAAGCAACCTCAATGGCAACGCAGCGATCAGTTCATTCCTTTCGGTGAGATTCAGTTCTCCGCAGAGCAGCTTTACTGGCAGGGCGAAGCGTTTAACCAGCCTTTGCTCGATATCGATTACAAACCCCAAGACAGCACTCTTTATGGTCTGTCCTTATCTTGGCGTGGCGCGAAAGTCTCAGGACAAGCGGAGCAATACCCGCAAGGTTGGTCATTGGTCAATGTCACCGTTGAAGGTCTCGATTTGTCACAGCAGCAACTCACGTCCATTTTGGCGAAGCCATGGGAGAGGTTTGGATCGCAGATTACCCACATCAACAGCTTGGACATCTTGCGCAGTTCACTCGCGTTAGAAGATTACCGCTTGATCAACTTTGAACTGAGCAGTGAAAATTTGACCTTGCCTTTTTCACTTTGGCAGCAGCAACAGGGGCTCATCTCCTTCTCAGCAGAGAGCGTGCAAGATCAGCACAACGTGTGGGTAGAGCCGCGTATCAAACTCACCCTCGATCCCAACACAATCAACGTCGAGGAAGCGTCTGCTCAGTGGCAGCAAGGAAACCTTCTCTTCTCTGGCACGATCAAACCCGATGCGATAGCGCTGGATCAGCTCATGGTCAACAACGTGAAATGGGCGGCAGAACAACCTGGCGAAGGCGCATGGCTTTGGCAATGGCTTGAAAATGCGTCATACGTGAGCGTAGAACGCCTGAACATCGAACGCAGTCAGTTTATCCAACTGATTCGCCAGCCATACTGGCAGCTCTCTGGTCTCAATATTGATGGGGAAAAATTGCGGCTCAAACAAGAGCAACAACTCGGATTGTGGCAAGGCAAGCTGCGAGCTACCGCGGCCAACGCCAGTTATCAAGATATATTGAGCTCCCATCCTCTGGTGGAAATGCACAGCGACGATGGACTTTGGCAACTTGACCGTCTCTTTGCACCGCTCAAACAGGGTTATATTGAGGCTTATGGTCAATTGCAGCTCAATAGTTTAAGCAAACCATGGCAAGCAACACTTAATGCCGATGGTTTACCCATGGGCTTATTGCTGTCGCAGCTGCCGTTACCTTTTGATCTCAATGCCATCAGCAGTATTGATGTCAGTGCAACGGGGTTGGGTGGCGACTGGGCAATGTTTTCCCATTCACTGACAGGTGGCGTTCATGCTCGCCTACACGAAGCCTACACACCATTTGATGAAGGAAACATTCTCCCTCTGCAAGTCTCTGAAATCAGCTTGAGTATGGAGAGAGGCAAACTCACCCTCGCCCCCGTCAAACTGCAAGGGCCCGATATCGAGGGCACGATCGGTGGTACGAGCGATCTTACTGCGCCGGAACAAGGTGGCATTCGCTATCAGGTGAAAATGGGCTGCCAACAATTGAGTGGCGATATGATGTCAGACGAACATCAACGCGTAAATCAATGCCCAGAGCAAAGCCAAGCGGCACAAGAAACTCCGCCAGCCCAAATAGAAGAGGCCGCAAACGCGGCCTCTTAATGCACTCTAACTTCATTACGCCTGCTGCTGTTGCAACTGCTTTTTATAGTTCGGCAGCAGCATGTACGTACCAGTAAACTCCACCGCCGCAACATCGCCACTGTAAATGGTCACCAAGATAACAATGCGTGCTTTACGGCCACTGGCAAGGCGATCTAAATCGCCACTGATCCCATCGAGCGAAGTGCTCGCAATCGGGGTCTTATCCACGGGATGACGATAACGAATGTTGCTGTCTGCCAACACGATATCGCCTTTCAAACCACGCTCTTTGAGTAGCAGCCACGCCATCCCCCACCCCGTTAGTGTCGCCAAGGTAAACGCCGAGCCCGCAAACAAGGTGTTGTGGGGATTGAGATTGGGATTGAGCTGCGCGCAGCACTCAAATTGATAACCGGTGTATTGGTTAATTTTGATGCCCATTTTGTCGGCGATCGGGATTTGCTTTTCCCAGCGGTCTTGCAGCTCGGTGCACCATTCTGGTTTACGCAGCACATTCGCCATCGGGTCTAGTGGTTTCACCATTTGTTGGTGACGAACAGGCCCACGCTCATCGGTAAGCTCGCCGCGACGTTCAAAACCATTCTTTTGATAAAAGGAAATGGCATCTTCGCGCGCGTTACACACCAAGCGTTTCGCCCCTTCTTGGCGCGCTAGAGACTCTAACGCCACCAGCACTAACGAACCCATGCCTTTGCTGCGGCGATTGCCTTTGACCGCCATATAACGAATTTGCCCTTCATTATCCGGCGTGATGTAAAGACGGCCAATCGCAATCGGACGACCTCGGCCATCAACAATCATGCGATGATGGCTCATCGGATCGTATTCATCGCGCTCAGAGCCTATCGGCATGCGCCAAGGCTCACGCAGCATTTGCCAACGGAAGTGGAAATACTTGTTCAGTTGATTGTCCGTTTCTGGGGTGATCAGTTTAAACATAAAATTCCTTTTCCATGCATTATTCGCCCGTTCTTTGGCTCACTACACCTGTAACCAAAACGTCACTGGGCCATCGTTAATTAACGAGACTTTCATATCCGCAGCGAATCGTCCACGCTCCGTTGGTAGCACTTGCTGACACAAATCGGAGAAATAGTCGTATAAACGCTCAGCTTCAGCAGGATGCGCACCACGAGAAAAACCAGCGCGCGTGCCTTTTTTGGTATCGGCAGGCAACGTAAATTGCGATACCACCAACACCTTACCGTCCACTTGCTGCACATTGAGGTTCATTTTGCCTTCGCTGTCTTCAAACACGCGGTAGGTCGTGACTCTCTCCATCAAACGCTTGGCTTTGGCCTCATCGTCGTCTTTTTCTACGCCGAGCAACACCAAAAGTCCCTTGTCTATCTGACCAACCACTTCACCATCGACGCGTACAGCCGCTTCACTAACTCTCTGAATCAAAGCGATCACGTTGAGTATCCTTTTCTAATTCTGTGTCATTGTCTGGCAGCGATTGTATCACGTCCTCAGTTGGCCTCCAGTGCTCCCGCTCACCGAGTGCAGCGGTGACTTCAGCACCGATTAAAACAATCAACCAGCAGAGATACACCCAAACAAAAAGAATCGGAATGGCGGCTAAAGCGCCGTAAATCAGTTGATACGACGGAAACTGTGTAATGTACGCAGCAAAACCTTTTTTACTAAGCTCAAACAACACCGCTGCGATCATGGCACCAACGACGGCATGAGAAAACTGCACCTTCTTATTCGGCACCAACAAATAAAGGCCAACGAAGGCCGAAGAAGAGAGGATAAATGGCAGCCAACGCAGCAACTGATCGTAAACGGTCGAGATCGCTTCACTATCAAGTAAACGCAGTGAGGTGATGTAAGAGGTGGCCGCAATACTGGCTCCGACCAAAATCGGCCCAAGCGTCAACACCATCCAATACATCGAAAACGAGAACACCGCACGACGCTTCTTCTTCACTCTCCAAATATAGTTGAGATTCTTGTCGATGTTGGAAATCAGCATCAACGCCGCCACAAACAGAAACGCCGCCCCGACCGCCGTCATTTTGCCCGTGTTCGCGACAAAATCTTGCAATGCCGCATGAACAGCGTCTCCCGATGCGGGTACAAAGTTATTGATGATGAAACTTTGCAATACGCTACCAACGTTCTCAAAAACGGAAAACTTCGACAAAATGGATAAGAGAACAGTGAGCATAGGAACAATCGAAAGTAACGTGATATACGCCAAGTAACCGGCATTCACATTAGTTCGGTCATGATTCATGCGCGCTATCAAATAACGAACAAATGCAATGCCCGCTTGCGCCCTTTGCGGCAATCTCAACTTGTCTCTGCCAAACAACTGGTTCATAGTCCTAACCATACGTAACTTAAATAGATCATTGAGAAATAAGCATGCCTTATTTAATCACCATACTACTAACGGTTTTTGCCCTGACTGGTTGTCAGTCCGCATACTACTCTGCAATGGAAAAAGTGGGTTACCACAAACGTGAGATCATGGTCGACCGAGTCGAAGACGCCAAAGAATCTCAGCAAGAGGCCCAACAAGAGTTTACCAGCGCCTTACAGGCTTTATCCAGCCTAACCCAATTTAATGGCGGTGAATTGGAAGAGGTGTATAACCAAATCAACGACCAGTACCAAGACAGTGAAAAAGCCGCGCAGGAAGTACGCGATCGCATTGCTGCGATTGAAGATGTCTCGGATGCTTTGTTCGATGAATGGCAACAAGAGCTCGCACTGTACACCAATGCCAAGCTGCGCCGCTCTAGCGAACAAAAGCTCAAGGAGACCAAAGCCTCTTATCAACAGATGCTCAAAGCGATGAAACGAGCAGAGCAAAAAATGACGCCAGTGCTCAACACACTGCGTGACAATACCTTGTATTTGAAACACAACCTCAACGCCAGCGCCGTTGGTTCGTTGCAAGGCGAGTTCATGAACTTGGAAAAAGAGATCGCCAACGCCATCTCACAAATGAACGCAGCAATAGCCGAATCCGACAAGTTCTTGCAAAAACTCAACCAGCAGTAAGCTTCTCAAACCTCCCACTTTCGGGCAATGTAGATCAGATAAGGATCGGTTGACCGATCCTTCTGATGAGAGACAATCGGAAACCTGTTTATAGGTTTCCGATTTTTTATGTCTATCCAAAACTATTTTGCTGACTTTCTTGAAGAGAGTCCTGTTGATGTCGCTCAGCTAACCACCTTCTCCGAGCATATTCCTGATGAGTGGGTTGCTAAAGCGGCAACACTTTCCGATAAAGCGACAATTCGTCGACGTCGTTTACCTAGTGATATGGTTCTTTGGCTTATTGTTGGAAT
>NZ_NPKW01000579.1:0-622 GCF_002265885.1 Vibrio sp. 03_296 | reverse complement strand
CGACGTCAGCGCACAACTCATCCACTACTATCGAAATATGGTTTGCTCACACACTTCACCAGTGAATGTGGATCTCACGATGAGAGAAATTCAAGTGCTACGCTGCGTGCAGTCTGGCAAATCAAATTCTCAAATCGCCGAAGACCTTTTCATTAGCGAGTTCACCGTAAAGTCGCATCTCTATCAAACCTTTAGAAAGCTTTCCGTGAAGAATCGTCAGCCAGCGGCGCGTGGGCTGACCAAAATTTGATCTCATAAGTAAGAAGATCGCGAATTTTCCTTTAGAGTGTAACGTATGACAAAATAACCAGGTTAGAATCGCCCGTAATGATAACTAACTGTTTATGGAACAACACACCACAAAGGAAATGCTGCGCGCTCGGCTTTAATTTTACGTGCGTATTGTTTCGGTGAGGAGTTCGATTTGATAAGGACACTATTCAATGATTAAAAATGCCTTTCCCTGCCGCTGGCYACGGCACTCGCTTCTTACCTGCGACCAAATCGATGCCAAAAGAAATGATGCCAGTGGTGAACAAACCTCTGATCGAATATGGTGTGGAGGAAGCCATCCAAGCGGGTATGGACGGAATGTGCATTGTGACGGGTCGTGGTAAAGCAT
>NZ_NPKW01000578.1:0-834 GCF_002265885.1 Vibrio sp. 03_296 | reverse complement strand
CCAGTTGACGACCCTGTTTCCTGACTACAAAGCAATTCGCATCGACCGCGATAGCACACGACGCAAAGGTAGCCTCGAAAGCGCTTTAGAAGCCATTCGCAAAGGGGAATACCAAATTTTAATTGGCACGCAAATGCTGGACTAAAGGCCATCGATTTCCCAGACGTTCGACGTTAGTGGCACTATTGGATGTTGATGGGTCATTATAGCAGCAGTGACTTCCGAGCGTCCGAGCGATTGGCTCAGTTGTTTATTCAAGTCGCGGGACGAGCAGGGCGTGCCAGCAAACCTGGCGAAGTGATCTTACAAACCCATCATCAGAACACGCTTGCTCAAAGCTCTGTTGACCAAGGATTACCGGCACTTTGCGCAGTCTGCACTGGAAGAACGGAAAATTGCCCAACTTCCCCCGTTTAGTTTTCTAACGCTATTTCGCGCAGAAGCCAATCACAGTGAAATCGTCGAAACATTCTTGCGCCAAGTGCGTATGACTCTCGAGTCTCATCCCTTGTTGCATCACAGTTGTCTCTGCTCGCCAACACCCGCCCACTAGCCAAACGTGCGGGCAAATACCGCTGGCAGCTTCTGCTTCAAACTCAACAATCGTTCCTTGATGCAGAAAATACTCTCGAGTCACCGAAACTGCTATCGATTTGTTACCAGTGCAAAAAAAGTACGTTGGAATTTGGATATTGAGCCGCAGGATCTGAGTTAGCAAACGTTTACCACCTCACTCTAACGTTGAAAATTGCAACAATTTGCTTCTTTACGTGACGACCATCACGAATGAAATGCGGATTTTGTTAATTCGCCCGTAACTTTAAATAAAGAATT
>NZ_NPKW01000577.1:0-1349 GCF_002265885.1 Vibrio sp. 03_296 | reverse complement strand
GCTCGGCATAATTCACATCGATTATGGATAAAGGATACTTTCGCTTCTAAAGCTTTTGCTAAAGAAACGGCTTTATCGATCAATAGCTTGCTGTCGTCAGAAAGATCAACAGCGACTAATATGTGTTGATAACTCATGGTGTGCTCTCCTTTATCATTTCCTCGTGGGTATAGTTAAACATAGCACTTAGGTGAATAGTTTTTTGCCAAAGGGATCTCAGATCCAATTCCATGTAACAAAGAGTTATCGAAATTTTCGTGGTATAGTAGCTACAAACGGATACAAACAATCAGGAGTCCTCATGCTGTCTCAGACTATGGTCGAACAATTGAATGCGCAAATTAATCTGGAATTTTTCTCATCCAATCTATACTTACAAATGAGTGCTTGGTGTGAAGATAAAGGATTTGATGGCGCAGCACAGTTTTTAAGAGTGCACGCTGTGGAAGAGATGCAACACATGCAACGCCTGTTCACTTACGTCAGCGAGACGGGTGCATTACCGATTTTAGGCGCGATTGCAGCACCAAACATGWTTTGCAAGCTTGGGTGAAGTGTTCCGCGAAACATATGAACATGAACAAATGATCACTCAGCAGATTAATAAGCTCGCTCATGGCGCGTTTACTAGCCAGGATTATTCAACGTTWTARCTTCCTGCAGTGGTATGTCGCAGAGCAGCACGAAGAAGAAAAATTGTTCAAAGGGATTTTGGACAAAAGATTTGAACATTTGGTTAGGTGAAGAATGGTAAAGCTTTGTTCTTCATCGATAAAAGATCTGGCACAAATGGCGAAAGAAGGTTCATCTTCAATCATGGATGCTCCAGCTGCTTAACGGACAGCCAGTTTCCGCTAGCGGGTTAGAAAGACGTTGGTCGTCTTTTCTCTTGAGCATTGATGAAGATGTAGGAGGAAAGATGATTAATGGAGATATTATCCTGTTTGCGCTTATGGTGGTGACGGGGGTTAACCTCGCTCGTTATCTCACAGCTCTTCGTTCACTGATTTACATTATGCGTGAAGCGCATCCGCTGTTATATCAACAAAGTGGATGGTAATGGATTTTTACCACTCATGGCAATGTCACCAAACAGGTGCGACTCTACCACTATCTGAAAAGCAAAGAGTATCACCATCATCACGATGAAGTTTTTACTGGGAAATGCGATCGGGTAAGAGAGTTATTCGTACTGAGTGTAAGCTTGACCGGTGTGACTTTGTTGGCTGCATTTCTTCTGTAGCCAGTGCTTGGAAAATAACCCACTTTGCCGTTAGAATAGCGGCGAAAAGTAAGGATGTGCCAACTGACACATCCTTTTTTATGTCAGGAGAGATTTTCCATGCATG
>NZ_NPKW01000576.1:0-586 GCF_002265885.1 Vibrio sp. 03_296 | reverse complement strand
TGAAAAGCATGGCTCTAGAGGTGATGTGATGTCATCGTTGTTGGAGTCAAAGTTGGTTAGAGGGTTGGAATATTAAATGCACCTATTTTGTGAACAATGATAAATCAAAAACAGCACATTCTATCGAACGGTGATGAAGAATCTACGTCTGGTATCGTAAAGATATTTGAAATGTTATTCGGTGGTTTTGGTTACTCCAACTCCCATAAAACAATGAAGTGTAATACTTGTGGCAGCTATATATAACGAGGATTTGCATGAAACTACATTTTTTGACAGTAGTGATGATATTTAGCAATAGGTTTTAGATGTTTAGAGAAGAGGCGCTTGATTCAAGCCGAAGTCGACTCACTGGAGTAGTCGTTGTAGACCAATCTATTCGGACTTGGTCTGTTGCTGCGCTGATCATAGTGATATTTCTTATAGGTGGTTTTTTTTTGTCAATCGCACAAGTCCCAAGAAAAGAAACTGTCAAAGGGTTTCTAATTCCTGATCGAGGGCTTGTGAAAGTATACTCTGGCCGGACTGGTACATTAGATGCGCTGTATGTTAGCGAAGGTGACTACGTTGAAAAGGGCAGGCCTAT
>NZ_NPKW01000575.1:0-966 GCF_002265885.1 Vibrio sp. 03_296 | reverse complement strand
CGTGCTCAACTTTGCCAGCTACGATTTCATCGATATCGAAGATTTTAACCTCAACTTGTGGGTCATTTCCCTCGCGAACATTGCCATTTGCGCATTCGCCTATTGGCTGTTCCCTGAACAGAACACCACTCAAAGGAACAACACCATGACCACCCCCGTCAAAAGCGATATGGACTACATTAGTCAGGTGGCGATGGGGCTGGGGTTGTCGCCATGAGTGCCTTTTTGCTGTTTTCAGTTTTGCCGATCTTTATGACTCGCTCTCAGCGCAATCGTCGATCATCATCATTCTGACACCCATGACGTTAGCGGGCTCTATGGCGGCAGCAAAAGTTCGCGTCATTGGTACCGCGCTTGGCTGCCTTGCGGGCTTGGCTGTGCAGTTAATGTTGGGAAGTTGGTACGGCCAGGCCGTCTGCTATTTTGGCTTGCTTTAACTATTGCGATGGGGCCGTTTTGTCATTGGTTCAGCAAAGGTCCGATCAAAAGTGCACTCGCGTTTTCTGCTATGTCGGCATTAGCGGTGCCACTTACCGCTATCGTCCCAGTAAGGCAAAGACGCGTTCTTTCGATTTGTATCGCTTTAGTTCTATCTTTGTCGCCCTCACCGCCACGGCGATGTTGATGTGGGTAGTGCATCATGGAATTCGCGCGTTGCTATTCAAGCATCCTGAAATTCAGAATGTATAGAGAAACGGGAAGAGGAAGAGAAAAAGCCGCTGGCAACGTGGTCGAAAAAAACACGCTCACCACTAAGCAAGACGAGAACAAAGAGCGACTCGCTGCCATCGCTCTTCGGAAGTTCACCGTTCGTTGCTCGACAAGTCTCAGCCGGATATTCGCCAGTAAATCAGCCAGCCAGTTCTTTTCGCACTATCGCAGCGCCGGCGGCTAAGGCGTTGAGCTTAGCGGTGGAAACATCACGAGCAAGTGGCGCCATGCCGCAGTTGGTGCACGGGTAGAGTT
>NZ_NPKW01000574.1:0-584 GCF_002265885.1 Vibrio sp. 03_296 | reverse complement strand
TGTGYTGGGGTATCCGATGGATCTGGCTATGTGGGAACCAGTACTGCGCGTGGCATTGTTGGTAGGCGTATTCCTCCCACTACTGGAAGCGGGCATGCAGATGGTGCGTAACGCTCGTAACTCGCAAAGTGCTGGCATTTGTATGTTTGCTTGTGCGCTTGGTTAACCCCGTCTTCGGTTGGGCAATCACCATGCTGCTCGACAACACGGGCCTGATTGGCAACCGTGAACGCAGCGAAACCTTAAACCGCACTGACCGTTTAGGCATCCCACTCGCAACCGTATTGGTGTGTGTTGGCGCGTTAGCGGCGGTGGGTCAATTACCGGGCATCCCTGCACTTCTTTTAATGCTGGCTTTGCCGAAAGATCCTGCTCAAAGGGCGGATTCTTTTCTTTTTAATGCCAACTCAAATTAGCCAAACTGATCCGCCATTAGTTTGATTCAATGGACTTCTTCTCTCTTGCTTCCTATGCTGCGTGAACACATATCCCGTCACGCAATACAAGGAAAGATCATGGCCGGCATAACCGATTTACAGCGCTTACTTCAATCAATGTCCCCGCAATTGGTTGAGGGCGAATAT
>NZ_NPKW01000573.1:0-296 GCF_002265885.1 Vibrio sp. 03_296 | reverse complement strand
ATAGTGGTGATACAGAAATCAACGATATATGGCAAAAAATACACTAAAGAAGGGAAAACAATGGAAAAGTCGACACAGCCAGAAGCTGTTTCGTCAGTGATGAAGGTGTTCCACATCCTTCAAGCACTGGGTGAGCAGAAAGCGATTGGCGTATCAGAATTGTCGCAACGTCTTATGATGTCTAAGGCAACCACTTACCGCTTTTTACAAACCATGAAGTCACTTGGGTATGTGTCTCAAGAAGGCGAAGCGGATAAGTATTCACTCACGTTAAAAGTGTTTGAGCTGGGTGCTCG
>NZ_NPKW01000572.1:0-1152 GCF_002265885.1 Vibrio sp. 03_296 | reverse complement strand
GAACTTGGCGAATATCCGACGCCTGCTGACCCAACGCTTGTGACACTTCCTCTGTCGTCGCACTCAATCATCTGCTAATTGCTGTAAAGGTCTAGCAGAATCCGTCATCCGCCCCAGGACCGTGCGAATGCGAGCCGACGCCATTTTTAAATCGAAAATCTAGCGATAGAGAACTGGTTTTTCCGGAATAAATTAAACGACTCACGCYATCAAATTTACTTTGTAGCGCCTTTAACTGCTGAGGTGTATCAATTAACTCTTGCCTAAACAGCAGTGCCAATGTAGTCAAAGGCATCAAGTTGGCCAAAACAGAATATGTGCCGTCCAAACTCAGCATTTGCGCAAGCACCGGTGCCGAGATAGAACCCAGCAAGATCGCGTATCGAAGTGAATCATTCAGTTTGAGTGACCACTGCCGGCCATTTCGCTCCGCATCCAGTAAAGAGTGATAGGCTTTGGACGCTATCTCGACCCATTCGCGTTTTGGCTTAACACGCACTGATTGGTAGCCAGACATCACATCCATTTTCATAAATGGGCGTCACATAGGCATCAACCCAGTAAAAACCACCTGACTTGGTTCGATTTTCATCGATACCTCGCCAAGTCTTTCCTTGCTTTAGGTTTTGCCACATATCGCCAAATGCCGCTTTGGGCATATCACTGTGACGCACAATATTGTGGTTTTCACCCAACAGTTCTTGTTCACTGAATTCGGCGATTCGGCAAAATGCCTCGTTACAATAGGTGATCACACCTTTTAAATCAGTAGTAGAAACGAGCTGTTCGTGCTCTTTCAGGAGAGTTTCATGAGCTGAATTAGAAATAAGTGCTGACATTATAAACTTTTGTTATGGAGAGTAATTGTGGGCAGATATATACACAATATTTCTCTTTATTACAAAATGTTGATATCAAATTTTAAACTAACCAACACATTTCACACACATCCAGTTTCTTAATATCAATATGGTGTGAGCTAAAATGAGAACAAAAGACATGAGTGATTTTAAAATAGACAGAAGTTAGCACCTTCTCTATGGCTCGCAAAAGCAGGACTCTTATCGCTCTTTTCATTGCGCATCACATTGAAAAGAAAAGCCAGCGAATCGCTGGACATTACTCAATAACACATGGGTGACGAAAACAGGG
>NZ_NPKW01000571.1:0-645 GCF_002265885.1 Vibrio sp. 03_296 | reverse complement strand
GTTAACGCTAGATACTGTTTGAACAAACTTCTCAGTCATAAATTTCCCCTACTTATTTTATATAGATAAGACGAAAATCGTTCCTTTTAAAAGGAATCACTCTCGCCTGCAAGCTCAATTAAAAGGCAGAATATAAGAATTCAGCCATGAATAATAATTTTAATTTTTATTTTGTGTCGAAATATTACATCGTAAAACAGTGGTCATCAATAGACTTAAATTGATTATATTAGAGCAATTATTCTATTTTTATCGTCCATTATTCACTCAATACCATATTCATGTAACAATCACCGTGATTACCTATTAACGTGACATGCATCATTCATTTGAATCAAATCTGTGCAATAAACACACAACAAAGACCAATAAACGAGCAAAAAGTCGTCCGCAATTGATGATTGATCGTGTTAACAAGCGGTGATAGGATTCCGCCCCTTCAAAAACGCTGCAATAAACATCGGCTAAGTAATTTAATTATGTCCAACAATGAAGGGTTGACGCTGATATGTATTCACTTTTATTTAAGTATCATCAGCGGCAATAGAGAACAATTTAAAGAAAATGCTAATTTAACAAAACTAATAATTACAAAGAAGAACTCGAAAAAATAAAAAAAGAAAACAAAGTAAAAATAACCACAAA
>NZ_NPKW01000570.1:0-376 GCF_002265885.1 Vibrio sp. 03_296 | reverse complement strand
CAACGACATATCAACAAGACAGAGGTCCAACCAGACCTATAATTATTGGTTATTTTACAACCACATAGAATTAAATTTTGCGTAACAAACWAAAAGAGCCACCAGCATAAACACTAATGGCTCTTGTGATGATGACAGGAATCAAAACCCGAGAAACTTTTAGCTAAATATCTCGCCTCTCATCTTGGTCAATGAACATTTGCGCCTTTTTGACCATCAACTCGTTTGCATCTGCTTCAGAGGCCAGAACATCCGATCGGATGAATCGATGACTTTTTAGTTCGCCCTTTACCTCTTTTGTAATTCTACCAGCGACGCGGTATTGACCGCCTTCCTTGTAAGCTCTCGGCATAGATAAGCAAAGCCTTTATGCTCA
>NZ_NPKW01000057.1:0-6941 GCF_002265885.1 Vibrio sp. 03_296 | reverse complement strand
GGCAAGAGAATGATCAAAGGTGGACGGATGCAAGTAAGGACTGTTTTATACATGGCCATGATGTCAGCGATGCAATGTAACCCTGTATTTAAAGAAACATATACAACGACTTTTGGCTGCTGGAAAACCCAAAAAGTAGCGCTCATTGCCTGCGTCAGAAAGATGGTAGTTATTCTAAATTCAATGCTTAGAGATGGCTGTATGTGGAATGGCAGATAGCGCCAAAAATTAACTATTGACGCCATAGTCTCTTGTTATGTTTAAGGCTCAAAGGGTTAAGTTTGCGATACCAATAGCTTAACTCGACTTACCTTTGCAAACCAAAACCAGACGCTAAAAAGCTGAATTAAATCATAATTTTGATTGTGCCGACTTTGAGTTTTAACGTGAGAAATCGAAAAAATAGGGCTCTAACTTTGAAATCAAAATCACTTAACTCACCTCGCCTACTCTCTGCATTTCAATGAGGCAACTCTCTGAACTTTTAGCGCCCACGAATTGGAGTCCAGAAAACAGCGACCACTGAAGTTAACCTGCCGACAAAACCAAAATTAGAAATACGAAGGAACAAAGAAAAGATGCAACCAACTGATTTTACGTGACTAAACATAACGCCGCGTTAAGGGGTGCAGGCACGCAATACAAAAGCTACCGCACAGCGACTTAATCACCAAACCCAACGCAAACCGAAAATGCCACGCGTGCCAAATCCCACTTAAACGCTTTGTTATGCTTAAGCTTCAATGGCTTACGTTTGACCAGAACCCTAAAAGCTGATTTTTCAGAACAAGAAGTTTGGACTTTATGATTTTAGCCTTTAAGAAGCTAACGCCGCGTTAAGGGGTGAGTGCCGCATAAACCAACCTTCTGCAGACCATTTTCACCACCAAAACTCACTGCAAACCAAAAATGCCACGCGGCATGAATCCCGCTTAAACGCCTTGTTATGCTTAAGCTTCAATGGCTTACGTTTTAATTGAATTAAGATTAACTCGACTTTGATTTACAAACAAAAGCTAAAACGTAGAAAACCGAAATGAATCATAGTTTTGATAATCAGACTTCGGATTTTGGCAAAACTGGTTTGAAGTTTGAAAACCTAGAAATGGATTTCTGATTGAGCCCGCCGCCCTAACCTCGCTCTTGCCCAAAAATTGACTGAGGCAACTCTCCGAGTTTTTAGCGCCAAAGAATGGATGTCCAGAAAATAGCGCTCACAAAAGCCAGCTTGCCGACAAACACAAAACTAGTCAGCCAAGGGAACAAAGAAAAATCATAACCAACTGATTTTACTTGATTAAGCATAACGCCCTGTTAAGGTGTGAGCAACGCAATACCTAAGCCACCGCATAACACCTTAAACACTAAACGCAACGCATAGCCAAAATGCTATGCGTTGCGAATCACTCTTAAACAGTTTGTTATAAACTCGATTTACAGCTTATTTTCGTATAGATGTTCAACAGGAAAGATCATTGTGTAGTCGTCCCAGTTTAAGTTTCCATCAAGCAAATCAAACTGCAAAAAGCGAGAGATGTCTTTATATACATCGTAATCAGGATGGCCAACACTAAAGATGAATGGAGCAAAATCAACGATTGAAACGTGATTATCACTAAACTCTATTTCTAAAATATGATCCGTAACGTGTGTAACTTTAACCACTGATAGTTCTGACATTTTTTACCTTCTTCGTAATTGTAGTTGGACTTACATGCTTTTTCTTAACAAAATAGTCAATCCACTTTTCTACAATATCATCGGCATAACAGTTTACAAACTCTTCAAACTCACGCTTCTTTTTGCTCTCTAATCCTGCACCTTTATCCTTAACGACAATTTTTGTAATGCGGCCATTTTTCAAGTGAATTTCCGCTTTAGACTCTTTACCTTGAAACTTACCATGAATATGAATTGGCTCATGTTCGTTACTATAAAAGAACAATATAATCCCTAAGTACTCATAAATTTTCGGCATGCACACCTCCTTGAAATGAAAGTGCATTTTCATGCATGCTGTTGATTATTGAGTGTGATTTAAGTGTGAACGTATCTAAACTTCGAGCCGTGCCAGTGTTTATAACGCCCAGTTAAGGGGTGAAGCACGCAATACCGATGTTACTACATGGCACTTCAACACTGGAACCACCGCATACTAAAAATGCCACGCGTGCTGAATCCCACTTGAACTGTTTGTTATGTAACAATATTTTCGATGCAATAAATGCGATCAGCTTACCGCCAATTTTATAGGCATTGGGTATTACTGTTTTTAGAGAAAAGCCACTTTTGATAAGCACTTTCTCTGAACCAACATTGCCCTCTGTGACGACTGCGCTGAATGCCTTAATAGCATGTTCATTGAAAGCCCATTTGATTAAAGCCCTCAATGATTCTGTACCGAACTCGAGATCATGATACTGAGGGAGAATTAAATACCCAACGTCTGCAACACCATCAACAAGGTAAAAGCCAGTGACACCTATTTTTTCACCAGTTTCCAGTAAGTCATTGTAAAACATAGCAAGTTTCCCGAGCCTTTAGTCCACAAAGATAACCGTGATTCAAATCTTTCCCTGATCTCTATGGTCGATGGTTCATCGAAACATAAACTAATAACAGCAGGGTTACGATGTAAAGACTCAAATAACTCCCAATCTTTGTCCGTAATTTGAGTCATTTTCAGTCTATCCGTAACTATTTCCATGCTCGAACTTTCCTTTGTTACATAACGCCGCGTTAAGGGGTGCAGGCACGCAATACAAAAACTACCGCACAGCGACTTAATCACCGAACCCAACGCAAACTGAAAATGCCACGCGTGCCAAATCCCACTTAAACGCCTTGTTATGCTTAAGCTTCAATGGGTTACGTTTTACTAGAAATAAGATTAACTCAGCTTTGATTCACGAACAAAAGCCAAAAACCAAAAAACTGAAATGACTCATGATTTTGAAAATCAGACCTTGAACTTTGGCAGCTAAAACGAAAAAACCTAAGTTCAAATTGCTGATTGAGCCAACCGCCCTAACTTCGCGCTTGCCCGAAAATTGAATGAGGCAATTCTCTGATTTTCTAGCGCTAAAGAATAAGTGTCAGAAAAACAGCGCTCACAAAAGCCAACTTGCCGACAAACACCAAACTGAAAAGCCGAGGGAACAAAGAAAAACCATAAATCACTGATTTTACTTGATTAAGCATAACGCTGCGTTAAGGGGTGAATGCCGCCTAAACCAAGTTTCCGCAGACCATTTTCACCACCAAAACTCACTGCATACCAAAAATGCCACGCGGCATGAATCCCTCTTAAACGCCTTGTTATGTTTAAGACTCGAACGGTTAAGTTTTACGATACCAAGAGCTTAACTCGACTTACCTTTGCAAACCAAAACCAGACGCTAAAAAGCTGAATTAACTCTTAATTTTGAACATTCTGACTTTGAGTTTTAACGTGAGAAACCGAAAAGCCAGGCTTTAACTTTGAAATCAAAATCACTTCACTCACCTACACTCTGCATTTCAATGAGGCAACTCTCTGAACTTTTAGCGCCCACGAATTGGAGTCCAGAAAACAGCGACCACTAAACGTAACTTGCCGACAAGACCAAAATTAGAAAACTAAGAAAGCAAAGAAAAGATGCAACCAACTGATTTTACGTGACTAAACATAACGCCCTGTTAAGGGGTGAGCAACGCAATACCGAAGCCGCCGCATACCACCTTAATCACTAAAAACAACGCATAGTGGAAATGCCACGCGTTGCGAATCCCTCTTGAACAGTTTGTTAAATGCACTTTATATGCATCGGAACACTTCGGCCATGTGCCAATGCATGCCTTGCAAAATCGGTATTGTCGACCTTGAAACCATGTTTTTCGAAGTATGGAATCTGTTCATTAGAAGAAGTAGTAAGGGTAATTTTATTAATCTTGTTCTCTTTGCAGTATGTTTTGATTGACTTTAAATGCTCTCCAAACAACCCCAATGATTTGAAAAAGTGTAGTTCATACACGCGCTCATTTTCCGGCACTGGTTTATATGGGTTGTAGAAACAAACATCTGCAATAAACAAATCATTGGGGTAAGTTCGACAAAGTAGCAATTGGATAAAGTCTTGCCCTTCGATCATCGGATCTTGAATATTTGCATAGCAAAAAGCAATATCTTGAACTACTTTGCGTTTCATTTCTTTCTCTACTGTTTGATAAAGAAATGGGTTTCCTGAGTCAAAGTGTGGAGCTAGTTTTCTAGGGTTAACTTTTGCTCCGAATTCAACGTATGACATCCAAGCCTGAGCTCCAATTTCAAATAAAATATCAGGTTCTCTTTCGGCTATTTTTTCAATATCACTTGGGCCTAAGACTTCAAACTCTAGCTTAGACTCAAACTTGTCAGATATTGCTTTTTGTAAAAATACGTCACTTAGTTTCACTTTTATCTCCTTGTGCATTTAACGCCCGGTTAAGGGGCAGCCAACGCCATTACCAAGCTTCCGCATAACACCGTAACCAGAAAAACCAACGCATAATAAAAATGCCACGCGTTGGCTGTCCCTCTTGAACCGTTTGTTATGGCTAACAACTCACTGATTTATTGGGCAAAACTTTAAGAAAGCACTATACGTTCATCTCGACATTCGTGAGAACCCATTTCGAATTCTCGACAAATCCAAGGGCGATTTTCGTAAATTGTGCACATGAACGTTTCACGATCTAGAGCTGAACACCAACCATCTGACAAACGCAGCATCGTTTCTCCACCCCATTCATCAAATGCAATGTGCTGCTCTGGTACACCTGTATCGGTAATGATCATAACCTCCAAACGGCAACAACAAGCATGGCAGTTTGAGCACGATATTTCCGGATTTGATACATTTTTAATTGGGATTGTCATCGAGTTCTTCAGCAAGTTTAATCGCAGAATAGTACTCCAATTTAAACCAATTTACCGACATTAATGATGAACTCAACTTGATAGCCATAACGCCCAATTAAGGTGTGAACCACGCAACCACACAATTCAATTTGGGCGCCATAAACACTAAGCTTACCCCAAACCAAAAATGCCAAGCGTGGTGAATCACTCTTAAATTGTTTGTTATGTGTCTAGCTTAAGTCGCCAAAAACTTCTTCTGTCTTTTCGTCGAATTTTTTGATCTTTTGCAAAACTGCAATCATGTTACTTTCAATATCGTCCCCTTTTGCAACTTTAGTTAAAAAGTACACGATACGACCCCATGTTTTAAAGTGATCTTCACTAATTTCTGCGACTATCGGAAATAGTGAATGAAAGCTTGCCAGCTCGACCGATACATGTTTTTTGATATGTGCTTGGATGTCACTTTCCGAGGTTGCAAGGACACGAACAAGCGCATCAATAACGTCATTACTTCTCGCTCTTTCACTTGCAAAAAACTTGAAGTCATGTCGATTTGACTCGTACTCCACTATTGAAGGTAGTACTACCCGTGTTTTTTCGAATATTTTTGAATCTTTGAGCAAATTGACAACGATGAACCTTAAATATTCTCTAGCTCTTTTTTCTAGTTGACGAGAACGCTTTTTCTCTTGTTTGAGAGCGATAATGTCGAGAACAAAGATAATTAAGGCAAGCTCAACAGCAACACCAACAAACTCAGGAACTAAGTTTTGCTCAAAAGTTGTGAAGTAATCATCTGAAAAAACGAGAAATAATACTGCACCACACAGCAATGCGAAAAGTGCAAAAGCAAATTTAGGATGTCTTTTTAATACGCCTTGAAACATTTATAAAACCACTTTCATAAAAGGTGGCCTATTACACTTAAGGAATGGTATTCTGTCAATTGTAAATAACACATAACGCCGCATTAAGGTGTGAGCGGCGCTTGGCTATACTTGAGCGAAGCGAAACTGCCGAGCGTTGCGAATCACTCTTAAATGCTTTGTTAGATGCCAGATCGCTGAACCTAATTTAGTAGTGGTAACGACACGAGATTATCGTTATGGCCTGATCATCGACTGCGTAAACAAGCCTATTAGTATCATCAATACGACGAGACCAAAAACCAGATAAGTTTTCTTTCAATGGCTCAGGTTTACCGATGCCCTCAAATGGAGAACGCTTAACATCATTAATGAGTTTATTGATGCGCTTGAGTGTTTTTTTGTCTTGAGTTTGCCAATACAGGTAGTCATCCCAAGCGTCATCAGTCCACGACAGTAAACGCTGACTACTACTCATCAATTAACTCTCGTGCTGTTGTTTTACCAGCACGGTACTGTGCTATAGAACGGTTTAAGTGTTCAGCGTTTTGAGGAGAGCGTAGCAAGTGCACTGTCTCCATAAGGCTATTGTAGTAATCTAAGGACATAACCACAGCATCTTCAGAATCACGACGTGTAATAACTGTTGTATCAGCGTCATTAACTACACCGTCCAAAACAGCTTTAAGACCATTTCTTGCTTCAGTAAAAGATACGATTCTCATAAGAACCTCCACATGTACATTTAATGGAACAAGTATAATCCTCGCCACTCTACTTGTACAGTAAATTGAACATGCGATATTGATAAGGCAACTAACGCTGCGTTAAGGGGTGAATGCCGCATAAACCAAGCTTCCGCAGACCACTTTCACCACCAAAACCAACCGCATACCAAAAATGCCACGCGGCATGAATCCCGCTTAAACGCCTTGTATGGGAAATTATCCCCATTAATCGACCTGTTTCGGGTAATGTGAGACCCAGGCTTTAGCCGCAACTAAAGCTTTCTATGTTGTAGTTCGATTGAACGCTGGCTCCTCTATCGAGAGACCGATAACAAACATGAACGCGACATAGAACTCCAAGCACCAAACTCGAATACTCGACTGGGTCTCGAACCCGCATTACGCAAGCAAGAGTTAGCTTATTATGAATACAAACACACTTCAAAATATTAATGTCGGTGTGGA
>NZ_NPKW01000569.1:0-685 GCF_002265885.1 Vibrio sp. 03_296 | reverse complement strand
ATCACTTGGCATAGCGACATAAAGGTCATAAAGAATTTCCGTCAGCTTCGACATAACGATTTGCAAAGGTAAACCACAGCGATATTGTTGCCCGCCTCTCTATCCGAAGCGCCACTTTTACGACTTTCTTCGAAATGTTGAATAGCCGTTTCATACTCTTTACGTTGCGCGTAAATCTTACCAACCAACAGATGATAGGCCGCCTCATCTCCACCTTCATCGAGGAATTTCTCGCTCTCTTGCAATGCCGAATCGTAGCGTTTTTTCTTATAATTTAAGTTCGCCAAACTGTAGATATAATCTGGTTCATCGTAGTTCTTGGCTGTATAAGTATTGGTATAAAGTTCGGCTGACTTGATATCCCCCATATCTAAATAGAGGTTAACCAATTTCACCTTATAACTTGGCACTTCTGCCAAATTACCCTTGTAGAATTCGACCAACTGCTGATTCTCACCAGAACTCAATAACAAACGTTCTTTAGTTTGCAATTCCGAACTAATAGATGAGCAACCTACAATCGAGAAAAGAATTAATAATTTAATTATCCATTTAGCCATCAGTTAACATCCTCATAATGCCAGGAGCAATAATCAAAATAATTATTGGCACCATGAATAAAATAATCAGTAGGATGACATTTTCGCACCAAGCTTGCCTATTTTTTCTTCAAGTTTCCATCATA
>NZ_NPKW01000568.1:0-761 GCF_002265885.1 Vibrio sp. 03_296 | reverse complement strand
TGTTCTCACCGCAGATGCGTTTAATCAAATACGCAGTAAAATCGAGGCCATTCCTTTGCCGGCGGGCTACGAGCTGACTTGGTATGGTGAGTACAAAGCCTCCAATGACGCCAATGAAGGTTTGGTGATATCGGCCCCTTACGGGTTTCCGTCGATGATTTGTCGGTCATTTCATGTTTAACGCGTTAAGACAGCCGCTGGTGATCTGGCTAACGGCACCTTTGGCGGTCATTGGTGTCACGGTTGGCCTGATTGTCTTCCAAACGCCCTTCGAATTCATGGCGATTCTCGGCTTTCTTAGCTTGATCGGCATGATGGTGAAAAACGCCATCGTTTTGGTGGATCAAGCTGATGTGGAAATTCGACAAGGCAAGTGGCCGTTCCAAGCCATCATCGATGCGGCGATGAGTCGTGCTCGACCTGTGCTTCTTGGCGCACTGACCACGATATTAGGTGTTGCACCACTGTTGGTTGATCCCTTCTTTAAAAGTATGGCGGTCACCATCATGTTTGGCCTGCTGTTTGCGACCTTGTTAACACTGGTGGTGATCCCGCTTTTCTATGCCATGTTGTTTCGCATAAAAGTGGAGCAAATTTAACGTGACGAACAAACGCTACTCGGTTGAGTAGCGTTTTTTTTAAGGCGATTTCTGCGTATTTTTGCACAATTCTTTATGCAACTGTACGCCACTTCACAGAACCTGTCACACAACACGCTAAACTAACCTTAACCCTTCGCCACAGGAGTCTTTTTATGGATT
>NZ_NPKW01000567.1:0-1000 GCF_002265885.1 Vibrio sp. 03_296 | reverse complement strand
AGCGTTAGGATTTGCCGCTTTTAGTAGGAGATGACAATGCCAAGAGTCAGCCAAGCTGTGGACCAAAAAACACACCAAAATATTATAGATGCATCGTTAAATACTCCTGCTAGAAGGCTATGAACACTTAACCTATACGCATATTGCTGAGAAACAGGGGTGAGTCGTTCTTGCGTCAATGGGCATTTCAAGAAAAAAGAAGAATTATTGGATGAGCTTAAACCGAAAGCGGTCGAACACATCATCCAAGCCCTTGAATTTTCATCCCCTGAAGCCTTTTATCTCTCATGGGTTAACGCTGTAAATGAAGATAGAATGTTTCGGAACCTCATCCAGAATGTGGGAGAGATCATTTGTAGTGCTGAAGGACGAATGTCTCTCACCAATCGAATCTCTGGTGATCCTAAAGAAGCGGAAAAAGCGCTTTATATGGCGATCGGCTATGCAGTCGTCCATATTAGCTGTCCTATATGCTGAGCTAATTAGAAAGGTTTCTGGTGGGTTAAAGTTTAACCAAAGGTTAAACCAGTGATGATGTCACAGAAAAGTCAGTAAATAACGGATGATGGGTTTTATTTCTTTCCTTTCCGTATTGTCTCGCTATAATGTGCTCGTCTAAGTGAGTTGGTCCTCACAGACAACACTTTCTATGCTTTGGTTGTAAAACTAGCTTAGCTTAAATAGCTTTTGGTCGCTTGGTTGTCCTACTTTTACCAAACGACCTTCTTTTACGTTCATTTTGAACACCATTCAGTTTCTTCATCATTATTCACTCTCCCTATCCTTGGGCGGCAAATATGAAACACGGCTGCTTTAAACTGTGCTTTCCCGAATGCGTAAAAACTTCCTGACCGATGTTGGTATCGGTAGAAATTTGGCATAGCGCTGATGATCATGGCAATAAACGCAGTGAGCCAAATAGATCCTACTGGTCGGTGCATACCAATCCATAAGCGGCTATAAGCGACCAAACTCGCCCAAGCAAGGGTCGTGACAAACG
>NZ_NPKW01000566.1:0-1318 GCF_002265885.1 Vibrio sp. 03_296 | reverse complement strand
ACGACTTCTAAATAGCCACGCTTTGTAAACCCTTTTGGCGCGGGAAATGCCCGCGCCCTTTTCGACTGACAAAAACACTGACAAGGATGCAACCATGACGTTAAAGAAATTTGGCGTGAGTGCACTCACCGCAGCGATGCTGAACCTAACAGGCAGCGCGTTAGCCGCAGACGCAGGAAGCGTGATTTCCACTCASKCAGGCAGGCACGAATAAAGCCGCTCAAGCCTCTCAAAACAAAATCGATGGCTACGCGGATAGCACCGACACCATGCTCGCCGAATACAGACGACTTATGCGCCAAGTAGACAGCATGAAAGTCTACAACGAGCAGATCAATCGCATGGTGCAATCGCAGCAAGGCGAACTGGATTCATTAGATCGCCAAATCGCGCAGATTGACCAARCCGCGATGGAAGTCGTACCACTGACTTTAAAAATGATTGATGCGCTCGACGAAAATCGTCACGCTCGATCTGCCATCCAAACCAAAGAACGCAACAACGAATCAACGAACTACGCGAGCTGATGGATCGCGCAGACGTCACCACCTCGRAAAATTCCGCAAAGTGATGGAAGCGTACCAAATCGAAGAAGGCTTCTCTCGTTCTATCGAATCTTACAAAGCCAGCTTAGATCGCAATGGTGAAGTGGTGACTTACGACTTCCTACGCATCGGTCGTACCGCGTTGCTCTACCAATCTCCAGACCGGTGTTGAAACCGGTATGTGGAACCAGCAAACCCGCCAATGGGAAGCGCTGCCTGAAAGCTACCGTATTGACGTACAGCAAGGGATTCGTATCGCGAAGAAACAAGCGCCACCGGCTCTGATCAAATTGCCAAGTGTTTGCTGGGGAGGAATAATCATGAAAGGATTCAAAACCATCGCAGCCGCACTACTGGCTAGCCTGTTTATGGTCTCAGGCGCGCAAGCGGAAGCACCAAAGTCACTCAACGAACTGCTCAAAAACGATCAAATCAGGAAAGTATCGTTGAGTCAAAAGAAAACAAAGCGCGTGAGCAAGAATTTCTTGCCGACCGCAATAAACAAGCAGAGCTGCTCAAGCAGGCGAAAGCCCAACTCAAAGCCGAGACAGCGCTGGGTGAGCAACTGAAAGCCACCTTTGACGACAACGACAAAAAGCTGACCGAACTGACCGAAACATTGCGCCAACGTTCAGGCACTTTGGGCGAAATGTTTGGTGTGGTTCGTCAGTATGCTGGGGAGTTCAAAGGCCTATTCAACGCCTCACAGAACGCAGTTCAGTTCCCACAACGTGATGCTTTGCTCACCAAACTGGCCGAGAGCAAAGAACTGC
>NZ_NPKW01000565.1:0-765 GCF_002265885.1 Vibrio sp. 03_296 | reverse complement strand
ATACATGAGATGAATTTTGCAAGTCAAACCAGTGGGATGACGCGGCATAATAAAATGTAAAAATATGTAAATTTTAAATTAAGTTGTATATGCAGCATGATTATCTGTGAATTTGGTGCACTTTATTGTAAAATGTTTCAATAAAACACCGTATTTTGTGTTGTGCGCATTATCTAATGGTATGTGTTGGAGGGTGGATCTATTGTAGTGAAATATGTTGGGTAACTTCATTTGTCTGAAGCTTTAAACTGAATGATGTATTATGCTTCATTTTTGTGCAAACTGGTAAGATGAGTCTGATGGTATCAAATTATGATACCCCTTGTATCATAAGGGCTCATCATGGTTTTTGCGGTTTTTAACTGTTAGAATGGCTGACTGTTTATTGTGCAATATTGCATTTTTATGTAGTGCAAAAGCCCCATTCATTACAGTTTGATATTCTGTGATGGGAAACGAGCAGTTTTTATGTTTTTTACAAATTTATTTATAGAATTTAGATGTAGTTGGTAATTTGTCATGCTTTCATCACAAATACTTGAAGCTTTGGTTATTTCAAGATACATATGGCGCTTAATATCTGGCGTTGAGCTTGAATTCCAGAGATTGAAGCTGTTCAGGATGAACATTTCGACCGACTTATTTCAATTAAGTTCCTAATTCTCTAGATAAGTTAGAATTTGATTATTTATTAAATTAACAAACTCTAATTTATAGGCAGTCGACATGGAGTAGTTGGTATATGCTGTCATATTTTCTGCGCGA
>NZ_NPKW01000564.1:0-843 GCF_002265885.1 Vibrio sp. 03_296 | reverse complement strand
CATGAACGTAGTGATGACGGAAGAAGGCAAGATGATCGAAATCCAAGGCACTGCCGAAGGAGAACCGTTTAGCCATGAACAATTGCTGACTCTGCTAGAGTCGGCCAAGAAGGGCATTAGCGAGATCGTCGCGGCGCAGAAGGCGGCGTTAGCCAATTGATTTAGATAGCTCCCTAGTTTGGGGCTATTTTTTGTTTTCTTCTTAGATAACTTAACCGCGTTGTTAGCTTCAACTTTTCACTCCATCACATAGCGCACTATGCTCAGGAGCTGAAAAGTCTCGCTGTCTAGCTGTAAAGCTATCTACTTTGAAACACTCTTATAGTTTGAGTTATCTTTTCTAGGGACTAGATACTAGGCACTAGAAACTAATAAACGGAGAAAGTAATGAAAGCATACCAGCGTGAATTTATTGAGTTTGCACTAGAGAAACAAGTCCTTAAGTTTGGCGAGTTTACGTTGAAATCTGGCCGTAAAAGCCCATATTTCTTTAACGCTGGTCTTTTCAATACAGGTCGTGATTTGGCGCGCCTTGGTCGTTTTACGCGCGGCGTTAGCCGATTCCGGCATTGAGTTCGACGTACTCTTTGGCCCTGCGTACAAAGGCATTCCGATTGCCACCACCACTGCTGTTGCGCTGGCGGATCACCACGATATCGACACGCCTTACTGCTTCAACCGTAAAGAAGCCAAAGATCACGGCGAAGGCGGTAACTTGGTTGGCTCGGCGCTAGAAGGGCGCATTTAGTGTTGGTGGACGACGTGATCACCGGCGGCACAGCGATTCGCGAATCGATGGAAATAATCCAGGCCAATGGCGCCGATCTGGCTGGCGTATTGGTG
>NZ_NPKW01000563.1:0-1341 GCF_002265885.1 Vibrio sp. 03_296 | reverse complement strand
ATTGATATTCCTGCCATCGTGCTAGCATCTAGAGGCCTCCCATGTCGTGGGGTTTTTCAAAACCTCAAAAAAATGCACTAACAGATTGGCTAATGCATCGCCAAAGAGTGCAATATGGTGGAAAAATATTTGAGCGAGATGCGGGTGTAAACCACTTTATCCGAGCTATTCGCAAAGGCTATCTAGGCTATTATTTAGCCGACCAAGATCATGGACGTGAGCAACGAAGCGTATTTGTTGATTTCTTTGCTGCCACTAAAGCGACACTACCCGGAGTGGGTAAATTAACCAAGGTAGCCAAAGCAGAAGTTGTTCCCACTGGTCTACAAAACTCAATGTTGACACAGGGCAATTTGACGTAGAGTTCTTCCCAGCATGGGAGCACTTCCCTACAGAGAATGAAGAGACTGATGCGCGCAAGATGAATGCACATATCCGAAAATGTGATCGCTGAGTCCCCAGCAGCTAATATATGTGGATTTCCAACTTTTAGACGGCACTCAAGAAGATAAAACCGCCCCCAACCCTTATCGCGATCCACGGTATATGGACTAGCTATGACAAAATTTTTAATCATTGGCCCTTCTTGGGTTGGCGATATGGTGATGTCACAATCACTCTATACCACGCTGAAACAGCAACATCCCGATGCTCTCATTGACGTCATTGCCCCTGGATGGTGTAAACCGATCTTGGAGCGGATGCCCGAAGTCAACCGCGCAATTGAAATGCCGCTAGGCCATGGCGAGTTCAACCTATTAGGTCGTCGTGAAATCGGTAAATCCCTACGTGAGTTTGGTTATGACCACGCTTACGTCTTACCTAATTCAGCGAAATCCGCCTTAATCCCATGGTTCSSCAATCATCCCCAAACGTACAGGCTGGCGGGGCGAAATGCGCTATGGGCTACTGAACGATCTTAGACCTAATAAGAAAGCCTTTCAGTATATGGTCGAACGCTATGTGGCCTTAGCTCATCCACGTGAACAAATGATCGATTCCTCCTCGTTAGGTGGGCTAGAAACCTTACCTCGCCTCAATTGATCTCATCCATACTGATGCTCAGCAACAAACACTAGCGAAGTTTAGTCTTGCGGTGCAGAGCAAAGTGATCGGTCTTTGTCCTGGTGCTGAATTTGGACCAGCCAAAAAATGGCCAGGAAAATCGAAATTMTGCCGAAGTCGCCCACGCAATGTGCCAGCAAGGTCATCAAGTATGGTTGTTTGGTTCGCAAAAAGATCGCGATACCTGTAATGGCATTAAACAAGGCGTACCTAGCGAATTTCATCACCAAATTCACGTATTGGCTGGCGAAACCAGTTTAATTGAAGCGGTGGATC
>NZ_NPKW01000562.1:0-257 GCF_002265885.1 Vibrio sp. 03_296 | reverse complement strand
CCACGATGGCCCCAGTGATGCCTGTCGACTTTTCCTTTGGGAATACGCAAATCGAATGTTGTCGAAATCTTACGTTGGCCACGGGAAAACGTCAGTCCATGAATCGTTACTAAATCGTTGTGTGACATACTCTCTCTTTATTTACTCAGGTATTCCCCTGCGTTTTTTATCGCACTTGTGTCGATTGGCGACAAATTCGGCAAGCCATGATAAGCAGATTATTTTAGAATTAAAAGCAGTGTTCGATTAATTCCTTT
>NZ_NPKW01000561.1:0-507 GCF_002265885.1 Vibrio sp. 03_296 | reverse complement strand
TTTGACTCACGAAAACTGCTCAATCTTGCACCCAGTTGCATTAAGCTGTTCTCGATTTTGTCGTAGCCGCGGTCAATGTGGCTAAATACGATCAACGATGGTTTCCCCCTTAGCGATACAACCTGCAATCACTAAGCTGGCTGACGCTCGTAGATCAGTCGCCATCACTTGTGCAGCGCTCAAACGCTCCACATCACCACAGATGACCGTGTTGCCTTCAATCTCCGCTTTTGCGCCCATACGTTTTAGCTCTGGAACATGCATGAAACGGTTCTCAAAGATGGTTTCAGTGATCACACCACCACCTTTGGCCATCATATTCAGCAAGGTAAACTGTGCTTGCATATCGGTTGGGAAACCCGGATGAGGCGCCGTGCGGATATTGACCGCTTTGAGCTCTCTACCGGTCATATCAACAGAAATCCAATCTTCGCCAGTTTCAACAAGCGCACCCGCTTCTTCCAACTTCGCCAACACGRCTTCRAGTAAATGCGCTTGCGTATTGTG
>NZ_NPKW01000560.1:0-547 GCF_002265885.1 Vibrio sp. 03_296 | reverse complement strand
TACTTTAGAAAACAAACGCAAGAAATAGAAAAACGGCGCTCGATGTAGCGCGTTTTTATTGTTTAGGTCTCTATATTATAGAGATTCAGTAAACGTACGAGCAATGACGTCACGTTGTTGTTCAGGTGTTAGTGAGTTGAAACGCACGGCATAACCCGATACACGAATAGTTAGCTGTGGGTATTTCTCTGGGTGCGCAACCGCATCTTCTAGCGTTTCACGTTTTAGAACGTTCACGTTTAGGTGTAATGTTGGGGTTAAATTATGACGTGTAATGTTTGGAGGTAAAGTTATTTTTTATGACTTATTA
Source organism: Vibrio sp. 03_296 (assembly GCF_002265885.1). Taxonomy (NCBI): domain Bacteria; kingdom Pseudomonadati; phylum Pseudomonadota; class Gammaproteobacteria; order Vibrionales; family Vibrionaceae; genus Vibrio; species Vibrio sp. 03_296. Next base: position 237 of record NZ_NPKW01000560.1, on the reverse strand, counting down.
TAAGGTAATGAGATTAGAGTCATATTAATCAAAATTAGCTGCTTTGCCCCCTTGATCTTTATACATTAGCTCTCATATAAAAGAGATGATTTCTAAAAGGACAGGATATGCACGACTACGCTGTTTTTGGTCATAACCGTGCAACCATTGGTAGATGGTTGGGGGTAAGTTCAATTGTTTTAACGGGGGCAATTTCTAGCCTTATTAGCTACATATATCAATTGACAGGCTTTCAAG